>NZ_JBFBGK010000061.1:0-49261 GCF_040684615.1 Streptomyces sp. NPDC089919 | reverse complement strand
CGCGCTGCCGCTGCCGCTCACCGTCATCTGCGAGTACCTGGGCATCCCGGTCGAGGACCGGCCGCTGTTCCTGCGGTGGAGCCACGTCCTGAGCCCGGCGAGGGGGAACGGCAGACCCCCGCGAGGGGGGAAAGGCAGAGCCCGGCGAGGGGGAACGGCAGACCCCCGCGAGGGGAAAGGCAGAGCCCTACGTGAACGACCCCACGTTCCGTTCGTACACCAGCCGCAGGCCGATCAGCGTCAGCCACGGTTCGTGGTCGTCGATGGCGGTGGCCTCGCCGAGGACCATGGGGGCCAGGCCGCCGGTGGCGATGACGCGGACGTCCGAGGGGTCGCCCTCGGGGCCGACCAGTTCGCGAGTCATCCGCGCCACCACGCCGTCGACCTGGCCCGCGAAGCCGTAGACGATGCCGGACTGCATGGCCTCGACGGTGTTCTTGCCGATGACGTTCCGCGGCCGGGCCAGTTCGATCTTGCGGAGCTGCGCCCCGCGCACGCCCAGCGCCTCGACCGAGATCTCGATGCCCGGGGCGATCACCCCGCCGACGTACTCGCCGCGCGCCGAGACCGCGTCGAAGGTGGTGCCGGTGCCGAAGTCGACCACGATCGCCGGGCCGCCGTAGAGCTCGACCGCGGCGACCGCGTTGATGATGCGGTCCGCGCCGACCTCCTTGGGCTGGTCGGTGAGGATCGGGATGCCGGTCTTGACCCCCGGCTCGACCAGGACGGCCGGCACGTCGCCGTAGTACCGGCGGGTGACCTCGCGCAGCTCGTGCAGCACCGACGGCACCGTCGAGCAGATCGCGATGCCGTGGATGCCGTCGCCCAGCTCGCTGCCGAGCATCGGGTGCATGCCCATCAGGCCCTGCATCAGCACGGCCAGTTCGTCGGCGGTCCGGCGCGGGTCGGTGGAGACGCGCCAGTGCTCGACGATCTCCTCGCCGTCGAACAGGCCCAGCACCGTCTGGCTGTTGCCGACGTCGATGGTGAGCAGCATCAGCGCGCCTCTCGCAGGTCGAGGCCGATGTCCAGGACCGGGGAGGAGTGGGTCAGCGCGCCCACCGCGAGGTAGTCCACGCCGGTGTCGGCGTACGCGCGGGCGTTGGCGAGGGTCAGGCGGCCGGAGGACTCCAGGATCGCGCGGCCCTGGTTGTGCTCCTTGTTGAGGGCCACCGCCTCCTCGGTCTCGGTCGGCGTGAAGTTGTCGAGCAGGATCAGGTCGGCGCCCGCGTCCATGACCTCGCGGGCCTGGTGCAGGGTGTCCACCTCGACCTCCACCGGTACGCCGGGGAAGGCCTCGCGGACGGCCTTGAAGGCCTGGGCGACGCCACCGGCCGCGACCACGTGGTTGTCCTTGACCAGCGCCGCGTCCGAGAGGGACATGCGGTGGTTGACGCCGCCGCCGCAGCGCACCGCGTACTTCTCCAGGGCGCGCAGCCCCGGGGTGGTCTTGCGGGTGTCGCGGACGCGCGCGGCGGTGCCCTCCAGGGCGTCGGACCAGGCGCGGGTGGCGGTGGCGATGCCGGAGAGCCGGCAGAGGATGTTCAGCGCGCTGCGCTCGCCGGTGAGCAGGTCCCGGGTGCGGGCGGTGACGGAGAGCAGGACCTGGCCGGGCTCGACGCGGTCACCGTCCTCGGCGTGCCGCTCGACCTCGAAGGCGTCCTCGCAGACCACGGAGAGCACGGCCTCGGCGATCCGCAGACCGGCGACCGTACCGGCCTCGCGGGCGGTGAAGTCGGCGGTGGCGACGGCCTCTTCGGGGACGGTGGCGACCGTGGTGACGTCCACCCCGCCGTCCAGGTCCTCGGCCAGGGCCATGTGCGCGATGTCCTCGACCTCGATCGGGTCCAGGCCCGCGTCGGCCAGCAGCTGCGCGAGCGCCGGGTCCAGGCCGCTCTCGGCGGGGCCGCAGGCGCAGTCGTCGCCGCAGCCCTCGTCGGTGCTCACAAGGGGGAGTTCGGGGGTGCTCACGGTCACTGCTCCTGCATCAGAGGGTGGCGTACGGACGGGAAGTCCGCCGTCTCGGTGGTCGTCACGACCAGCGCGCGCCGCTGCGACGCCGACAGCCGTACGACGAGGTGGCGGCGCCAGGCCGCGTCGTCCCGGTCGGGGTGGTCCTCGCGCCAGTGGCAGCCGCGGGTCTCCGCGCGCCGCTGGGCCGCCGCGACCAGGACGCGGGCCACGCAGAGGAGGTTGGTGGCCTCCCAGGTGTCCACGCCGGGCTCGGCGGTCTTGCCGTGGGTCTCGAGTTCGTTCAGGGCGCGGCAGTACAGGGACTCCAGCGCGTCGGCGGCGTCCCGCAGGCTCTCGGCGGAGCGCAGCACGCCGGCGCCCTCCGTCATGATCCGCTGGATCTCGAAGCGGGTCTCCCCGGACAGCAGCGGTCCGTGGGCGGGCACCGGGCCGCCGCCCGGGAGCGCGGCGGCCGTGCCGGCGCCGTCGCCGGCCCCCGCGATGATGTCCTCGGCGATCCGCTCGGCGAACACCAGGCCTTCGAGGAGGGAGTTGGAGGCCAGCCGGTTCGCGCCGTGCACGCCGGTGCAGGCCACCTCGCCGCAGGCGTACAGGCCCGGCACGGTGGTCCGGCCGTGCAGGTCGGTCCGGACGCCGCCGCTGGCGTAGTGCGCGGCGGGGGCGACCGGGATCGGCTCGGTCACCGGGTCGATGCCGTGGGCCCGGCAGGCGGCGAGGATGGTGGGGAAGCGCTGTTCCCACATCTGCGCGCCGAAGTGCCGGGCGTCCAGGTACATGTGCTGGGTGCCGGTCTCCTGCATGCGCCGCATGATGCCCTTGGCGACGATGTCGCGCGGGGCCAGCTCGGCCAGCTCGTGCTGGCCGGTCATGAAGCGCACCCCGTCGGCGTCGACGAGGTACGCGCCCTCGCCGCGCACCGCCTCGGAGACCAGGGGCTGCTGGCCCTCGGCGTCCGGGCCGAGGAAGAGCACCGTCGGGTGGAACTGGACGAACTCCAGGTCGGAGACCTCGGCCCCGGCGCGCAGCGCGAGGGCGACGCCGTCGCCGGTGGAGACGGCCGGGTTGGTGGTGGCGGAGAAGACCTGGCCCATGCCGCCGGTCGCCAGGATCACGGCGGGCGCGTGCACCGCGCCGACGCCGTCGTGCTGGCCCTCGCCCATCACGTGCAGGGTGACGCCGGCGGTGCGCCCGGCCTCGTCCTGGAGCAGGTCCAGGACCAGGGCGTTCTCGACGGTCTCGATGCCGGAGGCGTGCACCGCCTCGACCAGGGCCCGGGAGATCTCGGCGCCGGTGGCGTCGCCGCCGGCGTGCGCGATCCGGCGGCGGTGGTGGCCGCCCTCGCGGGTCAGCTCTATCTCGCCGGAGTCGGAGGTGTCGAAGACGGCGCCGGTAGCGATCAGGCGGCGGACCGCGTCGGGGCCCTCGGTGACCAGGAGGCGGACGGCGGCCTCGTCGCAGAGGCCGGCGCCGGCCACCAGGGTGTCGTCCAGGTGCTGTTCGGGGGTGTCCCCCTCGCCGAGGGCGGCGGCGATGCCGCCCTGCGCCCAGCGGGTGGAGCCGTCGTCCAGCCGGGCCTTGGTGACGACCACCGTACGGCGGCCCGCGGCCGCGCAGCGCAGTGCGGCGGTCAGGCCCGCGACGCCGGAGCCGACGACCACGACGTCGGCCTCCAGCGCCCAGCCGGGGGCCGGGGCGTGCAGGCGTATGCCGGTGCGGGTGCCGGTCGCGGCCGGGCGGGCGCCCGTACCGGTCCGGCTGCTGGGGCTGCCTGTGGTGGTCACGTGTGCGCTCCGAAGTCCAGCGGGATGTTGTCGATGAGCCGGGTGGTGCCGACCTTCGCGGCGACGGCCAGCACGGCCGGGCCGGCGAAGCCGTCGGGCACCTCGGTGAAGTCGGCGGGGTCGACCAGCGCCAGGTAGTCGAGGACCAGCGGCGGTTCGGCGGTGGCGGCCTCGGCCAGCACGGCCCGGGCGGCGGACCGCACGGCCTCGGGCAGGCCGTTGCCGGCCACCGAGACGGCGTGCGCGTCGGCGGAGGCGCGGGCCTCGCCCATCTTGGCCAGGGCGGTGGCGCGTTCGTCGGTGGCCGGGGCCGAGGAGGCCCGGGCGGCGAGCGCGGCCTGGGCGGCGAGCCGGTCGCGGCCGGCGAACAGGGCGCGGGAGAGGGTCAGTGCGGTGGTCCGCTCGGCGTCCGAGAGGTAGCGGTTGCGGCTGGAGAGGGCCAGGCCGTCGGTCTCCCGGACGGTCGGCACCCCCACCACCTCGACACCGAAGTTCAGGTCCCGCACCATCCGCCGGATCAGCGCGAGCTGCTGGGCGTCCTTCTGGCCGAAGAGCGCGAGGTCGGGGCGGGTGAGGTGGAGCAGCTTGGCGACGACGGTGAGCATGCCGTCGAAGTGGCCGGGGCGGGTGGCGCCTTCGAGGCGGCCGCCCATCGGTCCGGCGGTGATCCGGACCTGCGGCTCGCCGCCCGGGTAGACCTCCTCGACGGTCGGCGCGAAGACGGCGTCGGCGCCGGCCGCGCCCGCGATCGCCAGGTCGGCGTCGAGGGTGCGGGGGTACCGGTCCAGGTCCTCGCCGGCACCGAACTGGAGCGGGTTGACGAAGACGGTGACGACCACCTGGCCGTCCGGGCCGGCGCTCTCGCGGGCGGTCCGGACGAGGGTGGCGTGGCCCTCGTGCAGGGCGCCCATGGTCATCACGACCGTACGGCGGCCCTTCGCGGGGAGGGCGTCGAGCTCGGCGGCGGTGCGCAGCACCGGCGGGAGCGGGCGGTTCATCGGTCCCCTCCCTGGGGGTCGTGCGGGTCGCCGGCGGCGGGCGGCGGCTCCGGGGCGGGGCCCGGGGGGCGGCCCGCCTCGCCGAGTACGCCGAGCAGGTCCTCGGCCAGTTCCGGCTTGAGGAGGCCGTGCGCGAGGGCGCGGTCGGCGGTGGTGCGGGCCATGGCCAGGTAGCCGGCGACCGTGCCGGGGGCGTGCTTGCGCAGCTCGGAGACGTGCGCGGCGACGGTACCGGCGTCGCCGCGGGCGACCGGGCCGGTCAGGGCGGCGTCCCCGGAGCGCAGGGCGTTGTCGAGGGCGGCGCCGAGCAGCGGGCCGAGCATCCGGTCGGGGTGCTCGACCCCGGCCTTGCGGAGCAGTTCCATCGCCTGGGCCACCAGGGTGACGAGGTGGTTCGCGCCCAGTGCCAGGGCGGCGTGGTAGAGCGGCCGGGCCTCCTCGGCGATCCACTCGGGCTCGCCGCCCATCTCGATGACCAGCGCCTCGGCGGCCAGCCGC
Source organism: Streptomyces sp. NPDC089919 (assembly GCF_040684615.1). Classification (NCBI taxonomy): domain Bacteria; kingdom Bacillati; phylum Actinomycetota; class Actinomycetes; order Kitasatosporales; family Streptomycetaceae; genus Streptomyces; species Streptomyces sp. NPDC089919. The sequence goes on along the minus strand of NZ_JBFBGK010000061.1, from coordinate 44,010 downwards.
AGCTCCTCGGGGGCGGTGACGCCGAAGGAGCAGCCGGCCAGCCGCTGCACGTCCACGGCCGTGCCGGTGAAGGTCATGGCGGGGTGCAGGGCCAGCGGCAGCGCCCCGGCCCGGCGGGCCGGGTCGAGCACGGCGGTGCCGTACCGGCCGGAGGTGTGGACGATCAGCTGCCCGGGGCGCACCGCCCCGGTCGCGGCCAGTCCCTCGACGAGCCCGGGCAGGGCGTCGTCGGGCACGGTCAGCAGCACCAGGTCGGCCAGGGCCAGGACCTGGGCGGGCGGCACGAGGGGGACGTCGGGCAGCAGGGCCGCGGCGCGGCGCCGGGAGGCGTCGGAGACGCCGGAGACGGCCACCGGACGGTGTCCGGCGAGCTGCAGGGCCGCGGCGAGGGCCGGGCCGACACGGCCGGCACCGACGACTCCCACGGTGAGCCGGGCGGGGCGGGGCTGCGGTGTTGCGTTCACGCGGGGCGGGCCTTCCGTTCCAGTCCGCGGGGGGTACCGGACGATACGTCGCCATGCTATCCGCTGGGCCCCGCGCCGGAATTTCCGTGGCCGGGGTGCACGCTGCCGGGTGATGATCGGCGGCATGGACGACGTGACGGACGGTGTGGTGGACGGGGTGGCTCCGGTGACGGACGAGCAGGCGGAGGCAGCTGGTGAGGACGCGGCGGCGGCCGGGTCCGGAGTGGACGAGGCGGCGCTGCGGCGGCGCCGGGCGGCGGCCTGGCGGTCCTGCCGGCGGGTGCTCTCGCGCAACGCCTTCGAGCCGACCATCGCCGAGCAGCTGGCCGACCTGAGCGCCGCCGCGGGCTCGGTGTACGACCTGGACCAGCCGCTGGACCGGTACGGCGACGGGGTGGTGGCCGAGCTGGAGCGCCGGGTGGCGCAGCTGCTGGGCAAGGAGGCGGTGGCCTTCTTCCCGTCCGGGACGATGGCGCAGCAGGTGGCCCTGCGGTGCTGGGCCGGACGGACCGGCAATCCGGTGGTGGCGCTGCACCCGCAGTCCCATCCGGAGATGTGGGAGGACGACGCGTTCTCGATCGTCTCCGGACTGCGGGTCACCCATCCCACGACCGAACCGCGGCAGATGACCGCCGAGGAGGTGCGGGCGGCGCCGGAGCCCTTCGGGGCGCTGATGGTGGAGCTGCCGCTGCGGGATCCGGGCTTCCTGCTGCCTTCCTGGGAGGAGCTGACGGAGCTGGTGGCGGCGGCCCGGGAGCGGGACGCGGTGGTGCACTTCGACGGGGCGCGGCTGTGGGAGTGCACCGAGCACTTCGGGCGGCCGCTGGCGGAGATCGCGGACCTGGCGGACACCGTCTACCTCTCCTTCTACAAGTCGCTGGGCGGCTACTCGGGGGCGGTGCTGGCCGGGCCGGCGTCCCTGGTCGAGGAGGCGCGGGTGTGGCGGCACCGGTACGGGGGCCTGGTCTTCCAGCAGTTCCCGCAGGCGCTGGCGGCGCTCGTCGGACTGGAGCGGGAGCTGCCGCGGCTGCCGTCGTACGTGGCGCACGCGAAGGTGGTCGCGGGGGCGCTGGCGGACGGCCTCGCGGCGGCGGGGGTGCCGTACTTCCGGCTGGTGCCGGAGGTACCGGTGACGCACCAGTTCCACCTCTGGCTGCCGTACCCGGCGGACGTGCTGTCGGCGGCGGCGCTGGCCCAGGCGGAGGAGGACGGGGTGTGCCTCTTCACCCGCTTCTTCGCGGAGGGCCCGACGGGGCTGGCGCTGACGGAGATCACCGTGGCCTCCGAGGCCCTGGACTGGACGGCGTCCGAGGTCGCGGAGGCCGTCCGCGGCTTCGTGGCCCGCCTCCCCCGCTAGCGGGAGCCGCCGCCGCGGGGCCGGGAATCCGGCCCCGCGCAGGGCCGGGGCACAATGGGGCCATGGGGGTCACGATCGAGGTGGGGGGGCTGCCCCCGGAGCGGATCCGGTTCGCCGTGTCGCCGCTCGCGGAGCTGTGCATGGTGCTGCACGCCCTCGCCCAGCCCGACCACCACCCCCGCCTCGCCTCCTGGACCACCGCCACCAACGCCCGGCTGGCCCCCGACCTCGCCGACCGGCTGCTGGAGGCCGGCACGCTCTGGCAGACGTCGTTCTCGGACGTCTTCATGCCCTTCGCCGGGATCGAGGGCGGCGACGGCCTGCCGCACCCGACCCTGGCCGGCGAGCTGGACCGGCTCGACCTCCTCCCGGAGGAGCGGTTCGTCGGCGCGGCCCTCGAACACTGCGCCCTGACCCACTACAACGAGGGCGGCGGCCCCTCGCCCCTGACGGACGCCGGGGCCCGGGCCCGGGCCCTGGAGATAGCCGCCGCCCGGGGCCCCCGGCAGCTGGACTTCACGGTCCGGCTGCTGGAGGACCCGCCGGGCGTGCGGGCCTGGCTGCGCCGGCTGCTCGAGGACTGCGAGAGCGCCTTCTTCGGGGAGACCTGGGAGCGGATCCGGCCCGGGCTGGCCGCCGACGCCCGGCACAAGACCGAGGTGCTGCGCCGCAAAGGCCTGCCCGCCGCCCTGGAGGCCGTCTCGGCCGCGCTCTCCCTGGACCCGTCCGGCACCCTGATCACCGTCGACAAGATGACCCGGGGGGACGCCACCGCCCTCGATCCGGAGCTGGGCCCGGGGCTGGTCCTCGTCCCCTCGACCTTCGGCTGGCCGCACCTGATGGTGCTGCACGCCCGCGGCTGGCGCCCGGTGGTGCACTACCCCGTCGGCTCGCCCGAGCTGCCCGGGCCCGGCCAGCTCGAACTGCTCCAGCTGCGGATGGAGGCGCTTGCGCACCCGCTGCGGATGCACCTGTGCCGGACCCTGGCCCGGGGCCCGTACACCACGGGCGAGTTGGCGACGACGTACGGCATCACCGCGCCCGAGGTCTCCCGGCACCTGTCGGTCCTCAAGAAGGCGGGCCTGCTGACCACCCGCAGGCAAGGACGGTACGTCCACCACCAGTTGGACCTGACCGTGGTGGCCCGTCTCGGCTCCGACTTCCTCGAGGGCATCCTGCGCTGACCGGCTCCGGGGCCGCCCCGGGGGCGCCCGGAGCGGTGCAGGAGTGGTCGAGGAGCGGCTGGGATCCGGTGGCGGATTGGGCCATCCGGCCCCACTGACCCGCCGTCACCACTCGCGCAACAGTGCGGTCATACCGATATATGGAATTCATAAACCGGAATCAGCGAAAACCCTGGCGCCGCAGCCGCCTCCTGCATAGCGTGCGTCCACCGATCATCCGCACCGTGCGCGCTTCTTCCTGCCTGTCGTGAAAGGACCTCCATGCCCTCACGTCGTATAGCCGCAGCGACCGCCGCCCTGGCAGCCGCGGCTCTCGTCTCCCCGCTGCTGCTCTCGGGCCCGGCCGGCGCCACCCCCGGCCCGGACAGCCCCAGCTGGGCCAACAAGGGAGACGCCCTGGCCAGGAAGCTGGTCAAGGACGCGACCGCGAAGGACGCGTACAAGCACCTCCAGGTGCTCCAGTCGATCGCCGACTACAACAACGGCACCCGCGTGGCCGGTTCCAAGGGCCACGAGCAGTCCGCCAAGTACATCGAGGCGGTGCTGCGCGGCGCCGGCTACCAGCCGGTCCGGCACGAGTTCGACTTCGTCTACACGGAGACGATCGCCGAAACCCTCGAGGTGGTCTCGCCGACCGGCCGCCAAGTGCCGATCAAGCTGATGTCGTACACCGCGAGCGGCCCCGAGGGGGGCATCACCGCGGCCCTCGCGGCGGCCCCGGTCGACGCCGACGGCACCAACGGCTGCGACGCCGGGGACTTCGCGGCCGGCGCCTTCACCGGGAAGATCGCCCTGATCAAGCGCGGCGGCTGCACCTTCGCCGTCAAGCAGGCCAACGCCGCGGCGGCGGGTGCGGTCGGCGCGGTCATCTACAACAACACCGCGGGCGCCCTCAACGGCACCATCGGCGACCCGGCCGCGGGCAAGATCCCCACCGGCGGCGTCACCCAGGCGGAGGGCGAGGCGCTGGCCGCCGAGGTGGCCGCCGGCCCGGTCGAGGTCAGCCTGGACATCCGCGAGCTGCGGGAGAACCGCAAGACCTTCAACGTCATCGCGGAGACCCCGGGCGGCGACGCCGACAACACGGTCTTCCTCGGCTCGCACCTGGACTCGGTGACCGCCGGTCCCGGCATCAACGACAACGGCTCCGGCTCGGCGGGCATCCTCCAGGTCGCCCTCAAGCTCGCCAAGTCGAAGGAGAAGATCAAGAACAAGGTCCGCTTCGCCTGGTGGTCGGCGGAGGAGTTCGGCCTGCTCGGCTCCGAGGCGTACGTGGGCTCGCTGACCGAGGCGCAGAAGAAGCAGGTCAAGCTCTACCTGAACTTCGACATGATCGCCTCGCCGAACCCGGCGTACTTCGTCTACGACGGGGACGACTCGGACGGCGTCGGCTCCGGCCCGGGCCCCGAGGGCTCGGCGCAGATCGAGAAGGGCATCACCGACTTCCTCGACTCGAACTCCGTCCCGCACGAGGGCACGGACTTCACCGGCCGCTCGGACTACGGGCCCTTCATCGAGGCCGGCATCCCGGCCGGCGGCACCTTCACCGGCGCCGAGGGGATCAAGACCGCGGCCCAGGCGGCCCGGTACGGCGGCACCGCCGGGGTGGCCTACGACGTGAACTACCACGCCAAGGGCGACACGATCGAGAACATCAACATGCCGGCCTTCGACGTCAACATCGACGTCATCGCCGACGCGGTGGGCCACTACGCCTACGACCTGTCCCCGCTGTCCCGCCCGGTGGCCTCGGTCCCGACCGGCGGCGAGGCGGGCAGCGGCGGCGGCCTCCACGAGGGCCACGGCCCGGAGGCCACCGAGTAACCACCCCGCTCACGGGCAAGGGGGCCGGCCTCACGCCGGCCCCCTTCCCCGTACCCGCACGCCCTACAGCACCGACCCGATCCCCCGGCCCTCCAGCAGCCAGCCGAAGTCCCCGAGCCCGCCGCGGGCCGTCAGTTCCGCGGCTTCGCCGGCTGCGGACAGGGCTCGGACGTAGGCGGTGGGATCCGAGGACGCCAGGGTCAGGGGTGGGCGGCTGCCGGAGACGCCGAGGGCGGTCAGGGCCTCGCGCTGGGTCAGCAGGCGGGCGCCGGGGCCCGCGCAGGCGTCCAGGGCCACGTGCGCGGTCACGTCGCAGCCGCCGTCCGGGACCGGGCGCACCTCGCGGCCCTCCCGGAAGCCGGTCAGCGTGCCGTAGGGCGGGCGGGCGTCGCGGGCGTGGGCGTAGTCCACCGCCACCGCCAGCCCCCGCTCCAGGCAGCCGGCCGCCGCGGCCCAGGCCTCGTCCCGGGGCCGGCCGATCTCGGCCCGGCCGGTCCGCCAGCCGGGCCACCACCGCTCCAGCCAGGCCAGGTCGGCCCCGGTGACCTCCTCGCCGGGGCTTTCGGCGCCGTCCGCGCAGACCAGGACGTACCGGCCGTCCTCGGTGACGTCGAGCGGGACGTTGTCCAGCCACTCGTTGGCGAAGAGCAGGCCGGTGACCCCGGCCGGCGGCTCCGGCAGCCACCGCACCCGCTCGTCGAGCCCGGCCGGCCGGGCCGCACGCTCCACCGCGTACGGACGCACCCGTCCGGCGGTCTGCGGTCCGAGCGCCGCCAGCACCCCGGTGACCAGCTCGCCGCGGCCCGCGGCCATGTCGACGAAGGCCAGCCGCTCCGGCCGGCCCAGCGCCTCGTCCACCCGCTCCAGGAGGGCCGCGACCGCCCCCGCGTACAGCCCCGAGGCGTGCACCGAGGTCCGGAAATGACCGGCCGGACCGGGCCCCTCCGGGCGTACGTAGAACCCCCCGGGCCCGTACAGCGCCCGCTCCATCGCCCGGTGCCAGCGCACCGGGCCCGCCTCTTCACCCTCGGTCCACATCCCACAAAGGCTAGGTTCACCGTCCACCTTGGGGAGTACGCGCCCGCGGAGTGGATCGCTCCTGCGGTTGACTCCGGCACCTATTCCTTTTCCCTACGCTGGGTCACGTGCAGCGCTTCTATGACTTCCTCCGCCGACACCCGACGGGTGTGGACAGCCTCTGGGCCGTCCTGCTCTTCGGGATCTCGACGCTGGAGATCGCCTCGGAGCAGAGCATCAGCGGCATCAGCCCGCTCGTGGACCGGCTGCTGGCGATGGTCTCGGTCACCGCCCTCTGCGTGGTCCTCGCCCTGCGGCGGCGCTTCACCGCCCCGATGTACTGGCTGGCCGTGGGCGCCGGCGCGTACCAGCTGGCCCTCGGGGTCCGGCCGGACTCGGCCGACCTGGCGATGCTGGTCATCCTCTACACCGTCGCCGCCTCCGCCGAGGTGCCGCGCTGGCTGTCCCGGGTCGCCTTCGGCTCCGGGCTGCTGGCCGCCCCGCTGGCGGCCGCCCGCTGGGGCTTCAACAAGGCCGACTCGGCCAACGACATCGCCATGATGGTGATGGTCATGGTGCCCTTCGCGCTGGCCTGGGTGCTCGGCGACTCGATCCGCACCCGGCGGGCGTACTTCGCCCAGCTCGAGGAGCGCAACCGGCGGCTGGAGAAGGAGCGCGAGGCCCAGGCGAAGGTCGCGGTGGCCGCCGAGCGGGCCCGGATCGCCCGCGAGCTGCACGACGTGGTGGCGCACAACGTCTCCGTGATGGTGGTCCAGGCCGACGGAGCGGCGTACGTCATGGACGCCGCCCCGGACCAGGCCAAGCAGGCCCTGGAGACGATCTCGGGGACCGGCCGGCAGGCGCTGGCCGAGATGCGCCGGCTGCTGGGCGTGCTGCGCACCGGCGAGCCGCAGGAGTCCGAGGACTACGTGCCGCAGCCGGACGTGGAGCAGATCGAGGTACTGGTCGAGCAGGTGCGCACGGCCGGCCTCACGGTCGACTTCGACGTGGAGGGCACCCCCCGGCCGCTGCCCAGCGGTGTGGAGCTGACGGCCTACCGGATCGTCCAGGAGGCCCTGACCAACACGCGCAAGCACGGGGGCCCCGACGCGAAGGCGCGGGTCCGGCTGGTCTACTTCGACGACGGGCTGGGCCTGCTGGTCGAGGACGACGGCCGGGGCGCGGCCCACGAGATGTACCGGGACGGCGGCGCGGACGGCGCCGGCCACGGCCTGATCGGGATGCGCGAGCGGATCGGGATGGTGGGCGGCACGCTGGACGCCGGACCGCGGCCCGGCGGGGGCTTCCGGATCAGCGCACTCCTGCCGCTGAAGGGAAAGGGAAACTAGGAAATGTCCATCAGAGTCATGCTGGTCGACGACCAGGTGCTGCTGCGCACCGGCTTCCGGATGGTCCTCGCGGCCCAGCCGGACATGGAGGTCGTGGCGGAGGCGGGCGACGGGCTGGAGGCGCTGGAGGTGCTTCGGGCGACCACCGTCGACGTGGTGCTGATGGACGTGCGGATGCCCAAGCTCGACGGGGTCGAGGCGACCCGGCGGATCTGCGAGCCGGAGACCCACCCCAAGGTGATCATCCTGACCACCTTCGACCTGGACGAGTACGCCTTCTCCGGGCTGAAGGCCGGGGCGAGCGGCTTCATGCTGAAGGACGTGCCGCCGGGCGAGCTGCTCGCGGCGATCCGCTCGGTGCACAGCGGTGACGCGGTGGTCGCGCCGTCGACGACCCGGCGGCTGCTGGACCGGTTCGCGCCGATGCTGCCGAGTTCGGTGGCGGAGCCGGAGCACAAGGAGCTGGAGCGGCTGACGGAGCGCGAGCGGGAGGTCATGCTGCTGGTGGCGCAGGGCCTGTCCAACGGCGAGATCGCGGCGCGGCTGGTGCTCTCCGAGGCCACGGTCAAGACCCACGTGGGCCGCATCCTGACGAAGCTGGGCCTGCGCGACCGGGTCCAGGTGGTGGTCCTCGCCTACGAGACCGGCCTGGTCCGGGCCGGCGGCGGCCACCCGTCCTAGCCGGGGGCGACCGGCCGGCCCCGCCGGCTACCCGGCGGGGCCGGTCATCCAGCGGTCCGGGGCGGCGGTGCGGCGGCCGGTGTGGGAGCGGGCGGCCTGGGCCGTGAGGAGTTCGGCGGCGGCCGGCGCGGGGCGCAGCCGGGCGGTGACCGTGCCGTTCGCGCCGTGGTCCACCGACACGTCCGCCACCCCCCGTACCCGCTCCCAGGGCCCCTGCGTCAGGCGGACGCTCTGTACCTTCGCGTGCGGCACGATCTCGGTCCGCCGGCACAGCCGCCCCCGCCGCGCCGCGAAGACGGCCGGGGTGACGGCCAGCCCGTACCCCTTCCACCACACCGGCACCACCCAGCGCGACCCGCGCCGCGGCGCCGGCTCGAAGACCAGGGCCGGCAGGTCCACGCCCGGCAGCACCCGCGCCAGCACCGCCTCGGCCGCCTCCCGGGCGGCCACCGGTACCAGGACGTCGTTGCTGGAGCCGGCCACCGCCAGCTCCACCCGCACCCACCCGCGGCGCCGCCACAGCAGCGGCTCCACCAGCCGCACCGCCTGCACCCGCCCGGGCGGGACGGTCTCGTGGGCCCGGTCGAGCAGGCCGTGGTCGATCCGCAGCCCGTCGGGGGACTCGGCGACCGTCCAGTCGTACTCGCCCAGGAAGCGTCCGCCGGTGGCCGCCCAGATCCCGCCCAGCACCGGCAGCAGCACCGCGGCCGCGGCGAAGGCGCTGCTGCTGAACGTCCAGATGAGGACCGGCGCCGCCAGCCCGGCCGCCAGCGCGCCCAGCACCGACAGGCTCAGCAGCAGGGAGAGGACCAGCTGCCGGGGCGCCACCCGCAGCAGCTCCCGCATCGGCGCCTCGCCGACCTCCCGGGCCTGCTCGGGGGCGAAGCCGGCGGCCCGGGCCAGCAGTTCGGCGCGCAGCGCGCGGGCGTCCCGCTCGCCGAGGTACGCCAGCTCGTCCTTGGCCTCGGTACCGACCACGTCCAGCTTGAGCTTGGCCACCCCCGCGATCCGGGCGAGCAGCGGGCGGGTGACGTCCACGGCCTGGAGGCGGTCCAGCCGCAGGTGCGCGGTGCGGCGGAAGAAGAGGCCGGTGCGGATCCGCAGCTCGGTGTCGGTCACGGCGTAGTGGGTGAACCACCAGCTCAAGAATCCGTACAGGCCCGCCAGCGGAACGGCCGCGGCCACGATGAGCGCACCGGTGGCCGAGGACAGCCCCTCGCCCCAGGTCCGGGCCCGCTCGGGGTCCTGGAGGCCGAGGCCGGCGACCAGCGCGACCGGCGCCCAGGCCCGGCGCAGCGGGGTGACGGGGTGCAGCCGGCGCTCCCCCGGAGCGGCCGGCGCATCCTGGGCGTCGGGCGCGTCCGTCCCGGACTTCTCGAAGGCGCTCACAGGCCCGCCGACCTCGCCTCGCCCAGCTCCGTGAGCCGGTCCCGCAGGCGTTCCGCCTCGCGGGGCTCCAGCCCCGGGATCCGGGCGTCGGTGGCCGCGGCGGCCGTGTGCAGCTGGAGCGAGGCCAGCCCGAAGCGGCGTTCCAGCGGGCCGGAGGTGACCTCGACCAGCTGCATCCGGCCGTAGGGCACCACCGTCTCCTCCCGCCACAGCACGCCCCGGCTGATCAGCAGGTCGTCGGCGCGCTCCGCGTACCGCCAGGAGCGCCAGTTGCGGCCCAGCAGCACCCATCCCCAGCCCAGCAGGGCCAGCGGCAGCAGGGCGACGGCCGCCCAGCCGGGGCCCGCCAGCACCCCGAGGAGCACCCCCGCCGCGAGGGCCAGCGCCCCCAGCCAGAACACCAGCAGCAGCCGGCGCACCGTGAGCAGCCCCCTGGGCAGCCCGCTCCACTCGGGCGCCGCCCGCTCAGGTCCCGTCCCCGTATCCATCCACCCAGACTAGGGCTGCGCCCGAGGTTGCGGACGGGGCTGAGACACTGTCCCCATGACGGAGACCACGGTCGGCATCGGCGGTGCCGCGGAGAGCACCGACATGGTGCTCAACATCGGCCCCCAGCACCCTTCCACGCACGGCGTGCTGCGCCTGCGCCTCGTCCTGGACGGCGAGCGGATCATCAGTGCCGAGCCCGTAGTCGGGTACATGCACCGCGGCGCCGAGAAGCTCTTCGAGGCCCGGGACTACCGGCAGATCATCATGCTGGCCAACCGGCACGACTGGCTCTCCGCCTTCTCCAACGAGCTGGGCGTGGTGATGTCCGTCGAGCGGATGCTCGGCATGGAGGTCCCGGAGCGGGCGGTGTGGCTGCGCACCCTGCTGGCCGAGCTGAACCGCGTGCTCAACCACCTGATGTTCCTCGGGTCGTACCCGCTGGAACTGGGCGGGATCACGCCGATCTTCCACGCCTTCCGGGAGCGCGAGGAGCTTCAGGCCGTGATGGAGGAGGTCTCCGGCGGCCGGATGCACTACATGTTCAACCGGGTCGGCGGCCTCAAGGAGGACCTGCCGCTGGGCTGGCTGGGCCGCGCCCGGGCCGCGATCGCGGACGTCTCCACCCGCATGCACGTCTACGACGACCTGGTCCGCGGCAACGAGATCTTCCGGGGCCGCACCCGCGGGGTCGGCGTCCTGTCGGCGGAGACGGTGCACGCCTATGGCGTGAGCGGGCCGATCGCCCGGGCCTCGGGCGTGGACTTCGACCTGCGCCGGGACGAGCCGTACCTGGCGTACGGCGAGCTCCAGGACGTGCTGAAGGTCGTCACCCGCCAGGAGGGCGACTGCCTGGCCCGGTTCGAGTGCCTGCTGGAGCAGACGCACAACGCCCTGGAGCTGGCGGTGGCCTGCCTGGACCGGCTCGAGCAGCTGCCGCCGGGGCCGGTCAACCAGCGGCTGCCGAAGGTCCTGAAGGCGCCCGAGGGCCACACCTACGCGTGGACCGAGAACCCGCTCGGGATCAACGGCTACTACCTGGTGTCCAAGGGCGAGAAGACCCCGTACCGGCTCAAGCTCCGGTCGGCCTCGTACAACAACATCCAGGCGCTGGTCGAGCTGCTGCCGGGCACGCTGGTCGCGGACATGGTCGCGATCCTGGGCTCGTTCTTCTTCGTGGTCGGCGACATCGACAAGTAGCCGTACCCCGGTACGTACGCCGACGGGCCCGGAGCGCTGGTGGAGCGCTCCGGGCCCGTCGGCGTACCGGGTGCTACGAGATGGCGGTGCGCAGCGCCGCCACGTCGATGACCTCGGTCTCGTCGTGCGCGGTGAGGTCGATGACCTGGCCGGCGTCGGGGAGCGCGGGGTCGCGGGGCTTGAACTCGGGGTCGGCCGACTCGGCCTTGTGGACCGCCAAGGCCTCGGCGCCGACCACGTCCGCGAGGTCTTCGTTCTGCACGGCCTCGATCGCGGCCCGGGCCTGGGCGGCGGTCTTGGTGCCGAAGAAGTCGAAGCCGCCCTCGACGCGGGAGGCGGTGCGGCGGGCCGCGTCGTACGGGGCGACCGCGCCGGCCGGGCGGCGGGCGGGCAGCGCCGCGGGGACGGCGGGGGCCGGCAGGGCGGGGGTCAGTCCGAGTCCCCCTTTGGCCGGCCGGGCCGGGGTGGCCGCGGGGGGCGTGCTGCCGGTGGTCGTGGCGGCGGGGGCGGTGGCGCCGGTGGTCGTGGCGGCCTGCTCGGCGGCGGCGGCCCGGGCTCCGGCGCGGGCGCCGGCCTGGGCGGAGACCGCGGCCCGGGCGGAGGCCTCGGCCTTGTGCAGCAGCGCGGTCAGCGCGGCGTTGGCCCGGGCGTAGCCGGCCCGGGTCGGGGCGCCGGCGGGGGTGAGGTCCTGCGAGGGGGCCGGGAGTTCCCGGGCCGGGGCGGGGGCGGCGGCCTCGATGGCCAGCAGCCGGCGGCCCTCCAGGGCGGTGGCGCGCTCGGTCTCGGCGGTGGCGTACCGGCGCAGCAGCGCGGCGTGCTCGCCGCGCAGGCCGGCCAGTTCCACGCGCTTGGCGCGCAGCTTGGCGTCGAGCTTGGTGCGCAGCGCCCGCGATTCCTCGAGCTCGGACTCGAGTTCGGCTATGCGGTCCTCGGTGCGCCACTCCTCGCGGACCCGCTCGCGGGTGAGCTCGGCGACCCGGCGGCCCGCGGCCCGGTCCCAGTTGCGCATCACCACGGCGCCGCTCACCCCGGCGGCGGCGGTGAGGGCCACCAGGAGGCGGAGCGCCACCGGTTCCGCCAGCAGCCAGGCGACGGCGGCGCTGGTGACGGAGACACCGGCGACGGTCGTGGGAGTGAGCAGCCTGTGCAGGGGCGGGGAATGGCGGTGGCGTCCACGTGGCATGGCCTGAAATTTACAGGGCGTAGCCCTACCGCGGGTATCCGCCCGGGAATCTGTTTCCAGGCGGTTACCCGTCGGTGGGTGAACTCCCGCGGGCTACTTGGCGATCAGGCCCTTCTGCGTCAGCCACTCCTTGGCGACATCGGCCGGTTTGGCCCGCTCGCCGTCCACCTTGCGGTTCAGTTCCACCAGATCGGCCGTGGTCAGCGCCTTGGTGACCTTCTCCAGGGCGGCCGCGATCTCGGCACTTCCGGCGTCCTTCGCATTCACCACCGGGAGGACGTTGTCGGCATTCTGGAGCTTCTTGTCGTCCTCGAGCAGGACGAGTCCGAAGGAGTCGAGGGTGGCGTCCGTGGTGGTGGTCAGCGCCAGCTGGTCCACCCCGTCCTTGACGGCCTGCTTGGAGGCGGGGGTGCCCACGCCCTTGGGGTCGATACCGGAAACGTCGATTCCGTACGTGGACTTCAGACCCACCGCGCAGAAGGGACGGACCGCGCATTCGTCACCGGCCGCGATCTTCACCTTGATCTTGGACTTGCCGAGGTCCGAAAGGGTCTTGAGCTTGTTCTTCTCGGCGAATTCCTTGCTGACCGCGAAGGCGTTCTGGTCGACGGCCGAACCGGCCGGCAGCGCCTTCAGCCCGCGCGGGGCGCCCAGCTTCTCCAGGGCGGCCACCGTGGCGGTCGCGTCGCTGCTGGCGACCGGCTTGTCGGTGGGCGCCTTGGGGCCGTTCACCTTGGCGTTCAGGAACTCGGCGAGCGTGGCGGCGTATTCCGGGACCACGTCGATCTCGCCCTTTTCCAGGGCGGGCTCGTACAGCTCGCGGTTGGCGACGGTCTTGATGGACGTGCCGTACCCGGCGTCGCGCAGGACCTGGGAGTAGAGCTCGGCCAGGATGTCCGACTCGGTGAAGCCGGCCGCGCCGATCACCAGGGAGCCCTTCCCGCCGGAACTGGCGGAGGCGCCGCCGTCCTTGCTCTTCTCCAGGCTGTCGCCGCCGCAGGCGGTCAGCGAACCGGCCAGCGCCAGCGCGCCCAGGGCCGCACCCAGCAGGCGCGTGGTCTTACTCATCGGAACTCCGTTCAACGGACGGGCGGTACTCGGGACGAGGGGGATCGGGGGACGGGGGCGGCTCAGCGGCGGGCCGGCGCGCACAGCCGGTCGGCCACCAGCAGCACCCCCTCGACCAGCAGCGCCAGCCCGGCGACCAGCAGGGCGCCCGCGACCACCTGGCCGGTGTCGTAGGTGTTGAAGCCGGCGGTGATGATCCGGCCCAGACCGCCCTGGCCGACCATGGCGGCGATGGTGGCGGTGGCCACCACCTGCACGGCGGCCGAGCGCAGGCCGGTCATCACCAGCGGGTAGGCGAGCGGGAGTTCCACCCGGCGGAAGAGCTGGCCGCCGGACATGCCCATGCCCCGGGCGGCCTCCACCACCGAGCGGTCCACCTGGCGCATCCCGACGTAGGCGTTGGTCAGCAGGGGCGGGATCGCGAACAGCACCAGGGCCGTGATGGTCGGCAGGTACCCGGAATTGCGCAGCGGCGAGACCATGAAGAGGGCCAGCACCGCGAAGACCGGCACCGCCCGGCCGACATTGGACACCTGGGCGGCGAGGGTGCCGCCGCGGCCGAGGTGGCCCAGCCACAGCCCGACCGGCAGCGCCACCGCGCAGGCCACCGCGAGGGCGACGCCGCTGACGTAGGCGTGCTCGGCGAGGCGGTGCCAGACGCCGGACTCCCCGGACCAGTTGGCCCCGTCGCTCAGCCAGTCCCAGGCATCGGTCGGCACGGACATCGCTCAGGCCTCCTTCGCCGCGCGGGTCCAGGGCGTCAGCAGCCGCTGGAGGCCGAGCAGCAGCAGATCGGCGACCAGGGCCAGCAGCACGCACAGCACCGAGGCGGTCAGCACCTGCGCCTTGAAGGAGCTCTGCACGGCGGGGGCGATGAGGTTGCCCAGCCCGCCGGCGCCCACGATCGAGCCGACCGTGGTCAGCGCGACCGTGGAGACCGTGGCGATCCGCACCCCGGCCAGCAGCGCGGGCAGCGCCAGCGGCAGCTCGACCTGCCACAGCAGCCGCAGCGGGCCGTACCCCATGCCCCGGGCGGCCTCCCGGACCTCCTCGGGGACGGCCTCCAGGCCGGCCAGCAGATTGCGCACCAGGATGGTCAGCGAATAGAGCACCAGGCCGGTCACCACCACCGACGCGGACAGCCCGAACAGCGGCAGCAGCAGGGAGAACATGGCCAGCGAGGGGATCGTGTAGAGCAGGGTGGTCACGGCCAGCACGGGGGCGGCGAAGGCCCGCCCGCGGCGGGCGAGCAGGGCGAGCGGCACGGAGACGGCCAGCCCGATCGCCACGGAGAGCAGCGTGATCCAGACGTGCTGGACCGTCGCGTCGGTCAGCTCCTGGCTGCGCGAACGAACGTACTCCCAGCAGATCCAGTCGTTCGCCACCAGGCAGTTGTCCGCTGCCATCCCGCTCACCCCCTCCCCCGGCGCGTACCGGCACCGTGATCACAGCGACCATAACCCGCCGCACCGACAACACCCGGGATCCTTCGCACGGTGGCAACACCGCCTTCACGAACACGCTGCGAAGATGGGCGGGTGATCCGATTCGAGCATGTGACCAAGCGCTACGACGACGGGACGACCGCGGTCGACGACCTCTCCTTCGAGGTGGCCGAGGGCGAACTGGTCACGCTGGTGGGGCCGTCGGGCTGCGGCAAGACGACCACCATGAAGATGGTGAACCGCCTCATCGAGCCCACCTCCGGGCGGATCCTGCTGGCCGGCGAGGACATCGCGAGCGCCGATCCGGTCGAGCTGCGGCGCCGCATCGGGTACGTCATCCAGCAGGTCGGGCTCTTCCCCCACAAGACCGTGCTGGAGAACACCGCGACCGTCCCGCACCTGCTGGGCGTCAAGAAGGACAAGGCCCGGGCCCGGGCGGCCGAGCTGCTGGAACTGGTCGGGCTGGACCCGGCGGTGCACGGCCCCCGCTACCCCGACCAGCTCTCGGGCGGCCAGCGGCAGCGGGTGGGGGTGGCCCGGGCTCTGGCCGCCGACCCGCCGGTGCTGCTGATGGACGAGCCGTTCGGCGCGGTGGACCCGGTGGTGCGCGAGCGCCTGCAGAACGAGTTCCTGGCGCTCCAGCGCACGGTCCGCAAGACGATCCTGCTGGTCACCCACGACCTGGACGAGGCGGTCCGGCTCGGTGACCGGATCGCCGTCTACGGCCAGGGCACCGTCGAGCAGTTCGCGGCCCCGGCGGCCGTCCTGGCCGCGCCCGCCACCCCGTACGTGGCCTCCTTCGTCGGCTCCGACCGGGGCCTGAAGCGGCTGGCGGTCACCCCGGTGACCGAGGCGGACCTGGAGCCCGCGGCCGGGGCCCCGGCGGCGGACGGCGCCCGGCTGCCGCTCGGTGCCTCGCTGCGCGAGGCGCTGGCGCTGCTGCTCCAGGAGGATTCGGGCCGGCTCGCGGTGGTCGGCGCGGACGGCTCCGCGGAGGTCCTGGGCGTCCTGACGCCGGCGGCCGTGCACCGGGCACTGCGCCGCGCGGGCGAGCGCGAGACCGAGAGCGAAGGCGGGAGCGGGGCCTGAGCGGTCAGGCCTGGAGGCGGCCGCTGAGCCAGACGAGCGTGGGGGCGATCTCGCGGCGCCAGGTGTTGAAGTTGTGGCCGCCGCTGTCGAGGATGATCGAGGAGACGCGGTCGGGGGACTTCACGTCCGCGATGAACTTCTTGGTGTCGGCGAGGTTGCCCTCGCCCGACTTGCTGCTGGTGACCAGGAACGACGTCGCGGCCGGAGCCTTGGCCCGGAGGCTGGCCAGCAGGTCCGACCGCTTCTTGAGGGCCTTGTCGCCGTGGAAGAGGTCGCCGGTGGTCGGGTCGTCGGCGGCCTTGTAGTAGGCGGACAGGCCCGCGGCGGCGCCGAAGGTGCCGGGGTGGTGGATGCCCATCTTGAGGGCGCAGTAGCCACCGGTGGAGTTGCCCACGAAACCGAGGTTCTGCGGCTTGCGGCCGACGCGGTAGGCCTCGCTGATGGCCTTGGGCAGGTCGGTGGCGAAGAAGGTCTCGGTCTGCGGGCCGCCGGGTATGTCCACGCATTCGGTGTCCCGCGGCGGCGCCACCGTCGGCCGCAGCATCACCAGGATCATCGGCTTCATCTTCCCGGCCTTGACCTGCTTGTAGGCGGTCATCGGGTAGTTCAGCCCTTTGATCAGGTTCTCCGCGGTGCCCGGGTAGCCGGTCAGCACCACCGCGGCCGGGAAGTCCTGCTTGGCGTACTGCGGCTTGAAGTACTCCGGCGGCAGGTAGACGTAGGCGGGGCTGGCTATCTTCGAGCGCTCGCCGGCCACCACGACCTTCTGGATCTGGCCGCCCACCGAGGGCTTCGCGCCGCCCGGCACGTCCAGCTGCTGGGTGCCGACGACCTTGATGTCCTTGCTGCCGGCCGAGTGGTCGACCACCACGCCCATCTCGGTCTCCTGGCCGAACAGGTCGGCCCAGGACCCGTAGAAGAGAAACGATTTGTTGGCTGCCAGGCCGACCGCCGAGAAGAGCGCCAGCTGGGTCGCGAGCAACAGGGCCACCCGGCCGAGCACGGCGCGCCAGGAGCGGCCGGACAGCCGCGGCCACAGCACGACGGTCGCCGCGAAGAGCAGGACTCCTGCGGCGACGGCGAGCGCCAGGACCGTGTTGCTGGTGAGACCCATGAGCAGTCAGCGACTTTCTGATGGCGGAAACGAGTATTTTTTCGCGGACAGTGAACCCGCTTCCCTCGAGCGTCGTCCTAGTGGTCGCACATGTCCGGATGCCGCTGTGGCCTTCGGTCACAGGATCTCTCGCGGAGCTGCAGGAAGCGATGTCTAGCAGGATAGATGGCGATAAGTCGGGACAGGTTCCGAGCAAGGCCCGCCGCTTCCTCAGCGGCCCACGTCCCGAGTCCGTACCCCCTCTCGTCGGCACCGCCTGCACGGTCGTGGGCCTGCTCGACATCGCCGCCGGCGTGTTCCCGCGCTTCCGGCACAGCCGCGTCCACGCCCTCGCCGAGGTGCTGCCCGGCGCCATGAGCCCGGTGGCCGCCGCCCTCGCGATCAGCGCGGGCGTCCTCCTGCTGCTGCTCGCGCACGGCCTCAAGCGGCGCAAGCGGCGGGCCTGGCGGGCCGCCGTGGTGCTGCTGCCGGCCGGGGCCGTGGCGCAGTTCACGTACCGGCACTCGATCCTCGGCGTGCTGATCGCCGCCGCGATCCTCGGACTGCTGCTGCGCCACCAGAGTGAGTTCGACGCCCTGCCGGACCCGCGCAGCCGCTGGAAGGCGCTGGCCAACTTCGTGCTGATGAGCGCCGGCTCCATCGGGCTCGGCCTGGTCATCGTCAACTCCCACCCGCACCGCCTGGTGGGCGACCCGTCCATCGCCGACCAGCTCACCCACGTCGTGTACGGGCTCGTCGGCGTCGAGGGACCGGTCGACTACGCCGGCCGGGTGTCCTGGACCGTCGGCTACTCGCTCGGCGCCCTCGGCATGCTCACCGCGCTGACCACCGTCTACCTCGCCTTCCGCCCCGAGCACCCGGCGGCCCGGCTCACCCCGGCGGACGAGACCCACCTGCGCGACCTGCTCGCCAAGCACGGCGGCCGGGACTCCCTCGGCCACTTCGCGCTCCGCCGCGACAAGGCCGTGGTCTTCTCCCCCAGCGGCAAGGCCGCCGTCACCTACCGCGTGGTCTCCGGCGTGATGCTCGCCTCCGGCGACCCCATCGGCGACGTCGAGGCCTGGCCCGGCGCCATCGAGCGGTTCATGGAGGAGGCCCGGGCCCACTCCTGGACCCCCGCCGTCATGGGATGCAGCGAGACCGGCGGCGAGGTCTGGACCCGGGAGACCGGCCTGGACGCCCTGGAGCTGGGCGACGAGGCCATCGTCGACGTCGCGGACTTCTCCCTGAGCGGCCGCGCCATGCGCAACGTCCGCCAGATGGTCAAGCGCATCGAGCGCAACGGCTACACCACCAAAGTCCGGCGGGTGAGCGAGCTGACGCCGGAGGAGCTGGCGGCCGTCCGCGGCGCCTCCGAGGCCTGGCGCGGCACCGACACCGAGCGCGGCTTCTCGATGGCGCTGGGCCGGGTCGGCGACCCGGGCGACGGCGACTGCGTGATCGCCACCGCGCACCGCGTGGAGGAGGGCGACACCAGCCCCTTCGGCGACCTCAAGGCCATCCAGCACTTCGTCCCCTGGGGCCGCGACGGCATGTCGCTGGAGCTGATGCGCCGCGACCGGGCCGCCGACCCCGGCATGAACGAACTGCTGATCGTCGCGGCCCTGGCCGCCGCCCCCGGCCTGAAGATCGAGCGGGTCTCGCTCAACTTCGCGATGTTCCGCTCCGCCCTCGCCCGCGGCGAGAAGATCGGCGCCGGCCCGGTGCTGCGGATCTGGCGCGGCCTGCTGGTCTTCCTGTCCCGCTGGTTCCAGATCGAGTCGCTGTACAAGTTCAACGCGAAGTTCCAGCCCCGCTGGGAGCCCCGCTTCGTGGTCTTCCGCACCACCCGCGACCTGCCCCGCATCGGTTTCGCCGCGATGCAGGCCGAGGGCTTCGTCACGCTGGCCATGCCCCGGCTGCTCGGGCGGCTGCGGCCGGCCCGCCAGCCCCGGCCCTGCCAGCACCCGGCCGCCCGCGGCGGCGCCGACGGCCCGGCCGCCGCCCGTACCGCGGTGCCCGCCAAGGAGCGCGAGGTCCAGGCGGCGTAGCCCCGGCGCGGCGGCCCTACTCTGGGAGGATGAACACCGTGAACGGCGCAGCCGCCAGGGGCCGCATCGACGGCCTTCCCGAGTGGGGCCGCTGCGCGGTCATGGGGGTGGTCAACGTGACCCCCGACTCCTTCTCCGACGGCGGCCGCTGGTTCGACACCACCGCCGCCGTCAAGCGCGGCCTGGACCTGGTCGCCCAGGGCGCCGACCTGGTCGACGTGGGCGGCGAGTCCACCCGGCCCGGGGCCAGCCGCGTCGACGCCGACGAGGAGCTGCGCCGGGTCGTCCCGGTGGTGCGGGGCCTGGCCTCGGAGGGCGTGACCGTCTCCGTCGACACCATGCGGGCCGCCGTGGCCGAGCAGGCCGTCGCGGCCGGCGCGGTCCTGGTCAACGACGTCAGCGGCGGGCTCGCCGACCCGGGCATGATCCCGGCCGTCGCGGCCTCCGGGGTGCCCTTCGTCGTCATGCACTGGCGGGGCTTCAGCGAGGACATGAACAGCCGCGCCGTCTACGCGGACGTGGTCGGCGAGGTCGCCGCCGAGCTGCGGGCCCGGATGGACGCGGTGATCGACGGCGGGATCTCCCCCGACCGGCTGGTCGTCGACCCCGGCCTCGGCTTCGCCAAGCGGGCCGAGCACGACCTCGCCCTCCTGGCCCACCTGCGCGAGCTGCGGGCGCTGGGCCGGCCGGTGCTGGTCGCCGCCTCCCGCAAGCGTTTCCTCGGCCGGGTGCTGGCCGGCGCCGAGGGCGCCGCGCCGCCGCCGGCCCGCGAGCGGGACGCCGCCACCGCCGCCGTCTCGGCCATCGCGGCCCACGAGGGTGCCTGGGCCGTCCGGGTCCACGAGGTACGGGCCACCGCGGACGCGGTCCGCGTCGCCCGGGCCGTCGAGGGCGCCCGGTGAGCCGACGACAGACCGACATCGAGGCCGTCGAGCAGACCAACACCGCGTTCTACGACGCGATGGAGCGGGGGGACTTCGAGACCCTGTCCGGGCTCTGGCTGGACGACGAGATCTCCTGCGTGCACCCGGGCTGGCCGGTGCTCGCCGGCCGCGGCGAGGTGCTGCGCTCGTACGCCCTGATCATGGCGAACACCGAGTACATCCAGTTCTTCCTGACCGACACCAAGGTGACCGTGATCGGCGACACGGCCGTGGTCACCTGCACCGAGAACATCCTCAGCGGCGGCCCGGCCGAGGAGGCCGGCGAGCTCGGTCCGCTGGTCGGCCAGCTGGTCGTGGCGACCAATGTGTTCAGGCGCACATCCGGGGGGTGGCGGCTCTGGTCCCACCACGGCTCTCCCGTGCTGACCGAGACCGAAGAAGACGAGGAAGACGACGCCTCCTGACCCCCATGGGCAAGCGATGTCGGCTCCCGCAGGTAGATTCGAAGGAGGACGACGCCGACCGCACTCGGCGTAGGCCCATGGCCGCGGGCAGTTCCGGGGCCGGAAGAACCTACGAAAGCAGGAGTGATTCGCGTGGATCGTGTCGCGCTGCGCGGCCTCAAGGCCCGCGGGCACCATGGCGTCTTCCCCCGGGAGCGCGAGGAGGGCCAGACCTTCATCGTCGACCTGGTGCTGCACATCGACACCCGCCCCGCGGCGGCCGACGACGACCTGGCCAAGACGGTCCACTACGGCGTCGTGGCCGAGGAGGTCGTGGCCGTGGTCCAGGGCGAGCCGGTGGACCTGATCGAGACCCTCGCCGAGCGGATCGCCCAGCAGTGCCTCAAGCACGACGCGGTCGCCCAGGTCGAGGTGGTCGTGCACAAGCCCGACGCGCCGATCACGGTGCCCTTCGACGACGTGACCATCACCATCACGCGGAGCCGCGCATGAACCACGCCCAGAGCGATCCCACCGTCCAGCCCGTGCCCGCCTGCGTCGTCGAGACCGTGGACGCGGCGGACGTGACCCTGTCCAACCCGAAGTTCGCCGTGGTCGCCCTCGGCTCGAACCTCGGCAACCGCCTGGAGACCCTGCAGGGCGCGGTGGACGCCCTCGGGGACACCCCCGGCGTCCGGGTCAAGGCCGTCTCGAAGGTCTACGAGACCGAGCCGTGGGGCGTGGACCCGGGCTCCCAGCCCTCGTACTTCAACGCGGTGGTGCTGGTGAAGACCACCCTGCCGCCCACCTCCCTGCTGGAGCGCGGCCAGGCCATCGAGGAGGCCTTCGACCGGGTCCGCGAGGAGCGCTGGGGCCCCCGCACCATCGACGTCGACATCGTCGCGTACGCCGACGTGGTCTCGGACGACCCGCAGCTGACGCTCCCGCACCCGCGGGCCCACCAGCGCGCCTTCGTGCTGGCCCCCTGGCACGACGTCGACCCCGAGGCGGCCCTGCCCGGCCACGGCCCGGTCCAGGCCCTGCTGGCGGCCGTCGGCACGACCGGCGTCACGCCGCGCCCCGACCTGGAACTCCGTCTGCCGGAGTAGTCGTTAGCGTCTTCGGATGCGTCCGGGAACTGTGCGAGCCTGTGAGCTGCCACCGGAGCGGAAAGCGGGGAACAGGCACGTGAAGCAGTTGCGGTTGGGGGTCCTGGCGGGCATTTTCGTGATCGCCGGGGTGCTGTCCTGGGCCGGTGCCCGGCTGTGGAACGCCTACGGCACGCTCCCGGGCGTCCCGCTGGCCGCCCCGATCGTGCTGGCCGTGATCGCCGTGGTGCTGCTGGCCACCGCCCTGTCGCTGCGTTCCCGGCTCAAGGCCCAGCGCGAGCGCCGGCCGGGGGCCAAGGGCGTCGAGCCGCTGATGGCGGCCCGGGCCGTGGTCTTCGCACAGGCCAGCGCCCTCGTCTCGGCCGTCGTGGCGGGCCTGTACGGCGGCGTGGGGGTCTTCCTGGTCTCCGACAGCCTCGACGTGCCGGCCCGCCGCGACCAGGCCATCTACGCCGGTTCCTCGGTGCTCGCCGGGCTCGGGGTGATCGCCGCCGCGCTCTTCCTGGAGCACGTCTGCAAGCTCCCCGAGGACCCCGACAAGAACGACGACAAGGCCCCCGCCCGCGCCTGAGGGCGCGCGACGGGGGCCGGCGGGGCTCCGTAGGGGGTCCCGCGGGTCAGCGGGCCAGGATCAGGCTCATCGCCTCGCCACGGGTCGCGGGGTCGCGCAGCTGGCCGCGGACCGCCGAGGTGGTGGTCTTGGCGCCCGGCTTGCGGATGCCGCGGACCGACATGCACATGTGCTCGGCCTCGACCACCACGATCGCGCCGCGCGCGTCCAGGATCCGCATCAGGGAGTCCGCGATCTGCGTGGTCAGCCGCTCCTGCACCTGCGGGCGGCGGGCGAAGACCTCGACCAGGCGGGCCAGCTTCGACAGTCCGGTGATCTTGCCGCTCTCCGCCGGGATGTAGCCCACGTGGGCGACGCCGTGGAACGGCAGCAGGTGGTGCTCGCACAGGGACACGATCTCGATGTCCTTGACCAGCACCATCTCGTCGTGGCCGAGGTCGAAGGTGGTCGTCAGCACGTCCTCCGGCCGCTGCCGCAGACCGGCCAGGATCTCCCGGTAGGCCCGGGCCACCCGCGCCGGGGTCTCGACCAGGCCCTCGCGGTCCGGGTCCTCGCCGACCGCGATGAGCAGTTCGCGGACGGCGGCCTCGGCCCGCTTCTCGTCGAACTCGCCGATCGTGCCCTCGTCGCGCAGGGTCACTGGGTCGGTCATCTGTGCCTCGTTCCTGTCTTCGATCGCGCAGGCATACAAAAGTGCCGCGCCCCCCAGGCTAGAACCTGGGGGGCGCGGCATCCATTCCGGTGACCGGCGTCACGCCTCGGGGCGGTCCTCCGGGGCGACCTCGAGACCCTTCTCCGTGGAGACCGGGCCCGCGGCGGCGGAGCTGCCGTTGGCCGTGTTGGTCAGCTGGAGCTCCTTGGGAGAGAGCACCGGCGGACGGGTGGAGGGGGTGCGGCGGGCCGAACCGGTCCACGCGGGACGGGCCGGGCGCTTGACGATGGTCGAGAAGACCTCGGCGATCTCCTCCTTGCCCAGCGTCTCCTTCTCCAGCAGCGCGAGGACGAGGTTGTCGAGCACGTCGCGGTTCTCGACCAGGATCTCCCAGGCCTCGTTGTGCGCCGTCTCGATGAGCTTCTTGACCTCTTCGTCGACCAGCGCGGCGACCTCTTCCGAGTAGTCGCGCTGGTGCGCCATCTCGCGGCCGAGGAAGGGCTCGGTGTTGTCGCCGCCGAACTTGATGGCGCCGAGCCGCTCGGTCATGCCGTACTGGGTGACCATCGCGCGGGCCGTGGCGGTGGCCTTCTCGATGTCGTTGGCCGCGCCGGTGGTCGGGTCGTGGAAGACCAGTTCCTCGGCCGCCCGGCCGCCCAGCATGTAGGCCAGCTGGTCCAGCATCTCGTTGCGGGTGGTCGAGTACTTGTCCTCGTCGGGCAGGACCATGGTGTAGCCCAGGGCCCGGCCGCGGGACAAGATCGTGATCTTGTGGACCGGGTCGGAGTTCGGGGAGGCCGCCGCGACCAGGGCGTGTCCGCCCTCGTGGTACGCGGTGATCTTCTTTTCCTTGTCCGACATGATCCGGGTCCGCTTCTGCGGGCCCGCCACGACGCGGTCGATCGCCTCGTCCAGCATGTGGTTGTCGATCAGCTTCTTGTCCGAGCGGGCCGTGAGCAGCGCGGCCTCGTTCAGGACGTTGGACAGATCGGCACCGGTGAAGCCGGGGGTGCGGCGGGCGACGGCCGAGAGGTCGACGTCCGGAGCGACCGGCTTGCCCTTCTGGTGGACCTTGAGGATCTCCAGCCGGCCCTGCATGTCCGGGCGGTCGACCGCGATCTGCCGGTCGAAGCGGCCCGGGCGCAGCAGCGCCGGGTCGAGGATGTCGGGCCGGTTCGTGGCGGCGATCAGGATGACGCCGCCCTTCACGTCGAAGCCGTCCATCTCGACGAGGAGCTGGTTGAGGGTCTGCTCGCGCTCGTCGTGACCGCCGCCGAGACCCGCACCGCGGTGCCGGCCGACGGCGTCGATCTCGTCGACGAAGACGATGGCCGGGGCGTTCGCCTTGGCCTGCTCGAAGAGGTCCCGGACCCGGGAGGCGCCGACGCCGACGAACATCTCGACGAAGTCGGAACCGGAGATCGAGTAGAACGGGACGCCCGCCTCACCCGCGACCGCGCGGGCGAGCAGGGTCTTGCCGGTGCCGGGCGGGCCGTACAGCAGCACACCCTTGGGGATCTTGGCGCCGACCGCCTGGAACTTCGCGGGCTCCTGGAGGAACTCCTTGATCTCGTGGAGCTCCTCGACCGCCTCGTCGGACCCGGCCACGTCGGCGAAGGTCGTCTTCGGGGTGTCCTTGGTGATGAGCTTGGCCTTGGACTTCCCGAAGTTCATCACCCGGGAGCCGCCGCCCTGCATCTGGTTCATCAGGAAGAGGAACACCACGACGATGAGCACGAAGGGGAGCAGGGAGAGCAGCACGCCGAGGAACGGGTTGGTCTTGTCCGGCGTGACGGAGTAGCCGTCGGGGATCTGGCCCCCGTCGGACTTGGTCTGGAGGTCCTGGGCGATCGAGACGCCCTGGTCCCCGATGTAGTTGGCCTGGAACTTGGAGCCGCTCTCGTCGTCGAGCTTCTGGCCGTCCTTCAGCTCGATCTTGATCATCTGAGAGTCGCCGGTGGTCAGAGACGCCTGCTTGACCTGGTTCTGGCTGATCGCGTTCAGAACCTTGCTGGTGTCCACCGACTTGTAGCCGCCACCCGAGCCGACGACATTCATCAACACGACCACGGCGAGGACGGCCAGCACGATCCACATGACCGGCCCACGGAAGTATCGCTTCACGTCCATCCATACGGGGCGGTGATCGCCCCGTCCCTCCTGCCCGTAGGTAAATGCTGCTGTGAGTAAAGACTGTTCTTCGGAAGGTACCCCAGCATTGTCACCCGTGGCCTGGTTGGACGGCTGACAAACCCGCCTTCCCATGCTCCAACGGCGGGAACGGGGCAGGGGTTCCCCGGCGGCACCCGGCCGCCGGGGTCACGCACCCGGGAGGGTTCAGCCGCCGTACACGTGCGGGGCGAGCGTGCCCACGAACGGCAGGTTGCGGTACTTCTCCGCGTAGTCGAGGCCGTAGCCCACGACGAACTCGTTGGGAATGTCGAAACCGACCCACTTGACGTCGATCGCGACCTTGGCGGCGTCGGGCTTGCGCAGCAGCGTGACCACCTCGAGGGAGGCCGGCTGCCGGGAGCCGAGGTTCGACAGCAGCCAGGACAGCGTCAGACCCGAGTCGATGATGTCCTCGACGATCAGGACGTGCTTGTCCTTGATGTCGGTGTCCAGGTCCTTGAGGATCCGGACCACGCCCGAGGACTGGGTGCCGGCGCCGTACGACGAGACGGCCATCCAGTCCATCGTGAGCGGGGTGGACACGGCGCGCGCCAGGTCCGCCATCACCATCACGGCGCCCTTGAGGACACCGACGATGAGCAGGTCCTTGCCCGCGTACTCCGCATCGATCTTCGCGGCCAGCTCTGCCAGCTTCGCGTCGATCTCTTCCTTGGTGATGAGCACCGACGCCAGGTCGCTGCCCATGTCCTTCTCGTCCACCCGCATCACTTTCGTTGTCGGCCGGGGCTCCGGGGGGGTGCCCCGGAGGACTCAGCCGTGTTTCAGCACCTTCAGCCCTGCCGGATGACAAGTCTGCCACCCTGCCGCTGGGCCTCGACGCGGCCGGGCAGGTTGATGGCCCGCTGACCGCGCCAGCCGGTGATGAGCCGGTCGACTTCCTCGATGTGCCGGGCGAAGAGCGAACCGGCGGGGGAACCGGCTGCGACGACCGCCCTGCGCAGCACCCGGCGGCGGACGGCCGGGGGCAGGGCGTACAGCTTGGCGCACTCCAGCTGGCCGGCCTCGTCCCGGACCGAGACGTCCGCCTGGGCGGCCCAGGCGTCCAGCGCGTCGGCGTCGTCGCGGGAGAGCTGGGCGGTCCGGGCGAGCGCCTCGACCACGCCCTTGCCCAGGGCCTTCTCGAGGGCGGGAAGGCCCTCGTGGCGCAGCCGGGAGCGGGTGTAGGCCGGGTCGGCGTTGTGCGGGTCGTCCCAGACCGCCAGGGACTGGGCCATGCAGGCCTTGCGGGCGGTCTGCCGGTCGACGTCGAGGAAGGGGCGGCGGTAGCGGCCCGTACCGGAGCCGGCGCCGGTGCCGCCGGACTTCTCGGCCATCCCGGACAGGGAGCGGATGCCGGAGCCGCGGGCCAGGCCCAGCAGGACGGTCTCGGCCTGGTCGTCGCGGGTGTGGCCGAGCAGCACCGCGGCCGCGCCCAGCCGCTCGGCGGCCTCGTCGAGGGCGGCGTACCGGGCGTCGCGGGCGGCGGCCTCGGGACCGCCGTCGCGGCCGACGCGGACGGCGACGGACTCGACCGGGTCGAGCTGGAGGGCGGTCAGCCGGGCGACCACCTCGGCGGCCCGCAGGTCGGAGCCGGCCTGGAGGCCGTGGTCGACGGTGATGCCGCCGGCCCGGAGGCCGAGCTTGGGCGCCTCGAAGGCGAGTGCGGAGGCCAGCGCCATGGAGTCGGCGCCGCCCGAGCAGGCGACCAGCACCAGCGGCCGGTCACCGTCCGTGACGAGCGCGGTGCGGCCCCGGCCGCGCGCCTCGGAACTGGGGGTTTCGGAGCCGGCACGGCGGCCCGGGAGGGTCTGGCCGGTGTGCTGGGTGAGGTCGGTGAGGACGTCGTGGAGTACGCGGCGGACCGCCAGGCGTATCGCCGCGACCGCAGGATGGGGACCCATGTCCGCTGCCCTTCGGTGGAGTTGGGGTGCCTCGGGGGGAGTGCTGGGGGTGGTGCGCTCGGGAGTGGCCCCGGAGGGACCGAGAAGTCACTCAGAGTGCGTCGATGGTGACAGAGCCGAGCCGTTCCCTGAGCATCGCACGCCTATCCACGGCCCACGGTCCCTCGGATGGGTGATGCTGGCGCCTTCAATGAGACGTCAATGGTCGCTTTGCGTCACTCCGGTTCCGGCGCCTTGCGGTGCACCCGCTGGACCCAGTCGGCGGGACGGGCGATCTCGGCCTTGGTCGGCAGGGTGTTGGGGGAGGTCCACACGCGGTTGAAGCCCTCCATGCCCACCTGGCCGACCACGGCCCGCACGAACCGCTCGCCGTCGCGGTACTGGCGCAGCTTGGCGTCGAGGCCGAGCAGCTTGCGCAGCGCCGCGTCCAGCCGGCCCGCGCCGCTGGCCCGGCGCTTCTGGAACTTCTCCCGGATCTCCGCGACCGAGGGCACCACCGCGGGCCCGACGCCGTCCATGACGTAGTCGGCGTGCCCCTCCAGCAGGGACATCACCGCGGTCAGCCGCCCCAGCACCTCCCGCTGCTCGGGGGTCTGGACCAGCTCGACCAGCGAGCGGCCGGAGCCGTCCTCCTCGCCCTCCGGCCGGCCGCCGGAGAAGGCCTGGGCGGCCTCGCGCAGCCGCTCCAGGACGTTCATCGGATCCATCTCGGTGGCGCCCAGGAACGACTGGATCTCGCCCTCGAGGTGGTCGCGCAGCCACGGCACGGCGGTGAACTGCGTCCGGTGCGTCTCCTCGTGCAGGCACACCCACAGCCGGAAGTCGTGCGGGTCCACCTCCAGCTCCCGCTCGACGTGCACGATGTTCGGGGCGACCAGCAGCAGCCGGCCGCCGCCCGCCGACCCCGGCAGCTCCCGGCTCGCCGGGGCGAAGGTCTCGTACTGGCCGAGGACCCGCGAGGACAGGAAGCTCAGCAGCATCCCCAGCTCCACACCGGTGACCTTGCCGCCGACCGCGCCGAGCACCGCCCCGGGAGAGCCCCCGCGGCGCTCCTGCATCTTGTCGAGCAGCGGCCCCAGCAACTGCCGGAAACCGGCGACGTTCGCCTTGACCCAGCCCGCCCGGTCCACCACCAGGACGGGCGTGTCGGCCACCGGCGCGTCCTCAGGGAGCATCCGCACGTAGGAGCGCACGTGCTCCTCGGCGGCCTTGGCGTGCCGCCGCAGCTCGGCGACGACCGCCCGCGCCTCGTCCCGGGTGACCTCCGGGCCGGGCCGTACCAGCCGGGTCGCGGTCGCGACCGCGAGGTTCCAGTCGACCATCTCCGCACCACCGATGCTCGTCATGCGTCAACCGTACGTGGACCGGGCCCCATCCGTAGAGGGGCCGGACGCGTGCCGCCCTGCCGTTGCCGCCGCTGCGCGGAGCCAGCCCCCACCCCGCCCCTTCCCGAAACCGGTGGGCAGCCGCCCCCGGGCGTCACCCGCCGGCCACCGCCACCCCCAGCCGGTCCAACGCCCCCTGTGCCGCGTCCTTCGAGGCCGTGCCCTCGGCCAGGAACGCGAAGGCGAGCAGGCGTCCGGAGGGGTCGACGACGGTGCCGGCCAGGGCGTTGACGCCGTTGAGGGTGCCGGTCTTGGCCCGGAGCAGGCCGGCGGCCGGGGAGCCACCGGTGTTGCGGGCCTTGAGCGTGCCGGAGAAGCCGGCCACCGGCAGACCGGTCAGGACCGGCCGCAGGTCGGGCCGGGCCGGGTCGGCGGCCCGGGCGAGCAGGGCGGCGAGCAGCCGGGCGCTGACCTTGTCGTCCCGCGACAGGCCGCTGCCGTCGGCGAAGCGCGCGCCCCGCAGGTCGACGCCCAGGGCCTTGAGCCGGCCGGTGACGGCCCGCTCGGCGGTGCCGAAGTCGGCGGTGGGGCGCTCGGCCAGGGCGGTCTGCCGGGCCAGCGCCTCGGCCAGGTCGTTGTCGCTCTCGGTCAGCATCCGCTCGACGAGCAGTCCGAGCGGGGCGGAGGAGGTGGCCGCGACCGGGGCGGCCTTCGGCGCCGGGCGGCCGGCGGAGACCTCCGGGGCGACCTTGATCCCGCGCTTGCCGAGCAGCGCGGCGAAGCTGCGGGCGGTGTCCCCGGCGGGGTCCTCGCTGCGGGTCGCGGTGCCGGAGTACGAGCCGTCCCGGCGGCCCTCGTCGGTCATCAGGGCGGTGACCGGGGCGATGTTGTCGTTGCCGGGGCCGATGGGGTGGACGGCGGTGCCGGAGTAGAGCGAGGCGTCGTACCCGAGGGTGACGGCGGCCTTGCCGGCGGCCTTCAGCGCGGCGGCGGTCTCGTCGGCCAGCTCGACCAGGCTGCCGCCGGTGGGCACGCCGCCGCGGGCGGCCGGTCCGGCGCGGCCGGCGGGCTCCTCGTACGGCCGGCCGGCCCCGACCGGGGTGCCGGCGGTCAGGGTCGGGTCGCCCGCGCCGACCAGGGTGATCCGCCCGGCGCCCGGGTCGGCGAGCACCCGGGTCTCGATCCGGTGGTCGGGCCCCCGGGCGGACAGCACCGCCAGGGCCGTGGCGATCTTGACCGTGGAGGCGGGGGTCATCGGCCGGTCCGCGTCCGCGGCGAAGAGCGGGGTCCCGGTGGCCACGTCGAGGATGCAGCCGCTCCGCAGGGCCCCCAGGGCCGGGTCGGCCATCAGGGGGGCCAGGGCGCGCCCCAGCGCGCCACCGGCGGCCGGCCGGACGCCGCCGGCACCGGTGCCGGCGGCCAGGGCGGCGAGCACGCCGGGGGCCCGCGGCGGCCCCGCGGGCCGGCCTCCGGGGGCCCGCCGGCCGTGATCTGCGCCACCCGCCGGCTCCCGGGCGGCCGCCCAGTCCCGCTCGGCCTTACGCTGGCCCGAGTCCCAGGGCCCGGCCGCCACCACGGCACCCGCCGCCAGGGCGAGGCCCGCCACG
Source organism: Streptomyces sp. NPDC089919 (assembly GCF_040684615.1). Taxonomy (NCBI): domain Bacteria; kingdom Bacillati; phylum Actinomycetota; class Actinomycetes; order Kitasatosporales; family Streptomycetaceae; genus Streptomyces; species Streptomyces sp. NPDC089919. The sequence continues at coordinate 14,466 of NZ_JBFBGK010000061.1, read as the reverse complement.
GCCGATCCCGCGGCGACCTGCCACGTCCTGTCGAGCCGCACCTCGGACCAGCCCCTTTCGCGATCACACGACTGCGTGAGGGACACTTAACCACTGCGTCTTGCCGCGAGCATGGCACCCCGGCCCCCGGGTGGACGCGCTGTCACTCGAAGCACGTGATCATGGAGGAGCAGGACGTGGAGTTCGACGTCACCATCGAGATCCCCAAGGGTTCGCGGAACAAGTACGAGGTGGACCACGAGACCGGCCGGATCCGTCTGGACCGTCGCCTCTTCACCTCGACCAGCTACCCGGCCGACTACGGCTTCGTCGAGAACACCCTCGGCGAGGACGGCGACCCGCTGGACGCGCTGGTCATCCTGGACGAGCCCACCTTCCCGGGCTGCCTCATCAAGTGCCGCGCCATCGGCATGTTCCGCATGACGGACGAGGCGGGCGGCGACGACAAGCTGCTCTGCGTGCCGGCCTCGGACCCGCGCGTCGAGCACCTGCGCGACATCCACCACGTCTCCGAGTTCGACCGCCTGGAGATCCAGCACTTCTTCGAGGTCTACAAGGACCTGGAGCCGGGCAAGTCGGTCGAGGGTGCGAACTGGGTGGGTCGCGCCGAGGCCGAGGCCGAGATCGAGGCCTCCTTCAAGCGTCTGCAGGAGTCCGGCGGCCACCACTGACGCGCCGCGTCCCTGCTCCGACGGGCGGCCCCCTCCTGGGGTGCCGCCCGTCGGCTTTCTCCCCCCGGCTCGGAGAGCAGCCCGCACCCCGACATGGAGCAGCCCGCCTTCGCCCTGGATGAAACGGTTCCGCATACTGATACCCGGGTGGTCAGGGACAGGAGTGCGCGTGGCGGACGCCGTGGGGGCAGAGGACGGCCGGGAGCAGCAGAAGCCGGTCTCCGACGAGGCGCACAGCGCGTTCACCCAGCCGGACGGGGTCGGCGATCCGACGGCGCCGGAGGACGAGCAGCCGACCTCCGAGTTCACCGTGCCGGAGGGGCTGGAAACCCTCCAGGCCGAGCCCGAGGGCTCCGCCTTCGCCCCGCCGAGCACGTACAGCGCCCAGCACTCCCCCGCCGCGTACACCGGCGTCCCCGGCATGCCGATGGCGCGGATGACCGAGTCCCCCTGGCAGGACCGGATGCGCACCATGCTGCGCATGCCGGTCGGCGACCGGCCGGTGACGGAACCGGCCCAGCGGCACGGCGAGGCCGGGCCCGCCGTCCCCCGCGTGCTCGACCTGACCCTGCGCATCGGCGAGCTGATGCTCGCGGGCGGGGAGGGCGCCGAGGACGTCGAGGCGGCCATGTTCGCGGTGGCCCGCTCCTACGGCCTGGACCGCTGCGAGCCGACCGTCACCTTCACCATGCTCTCCATCACCCACCAGCCCTCCCTGGTGGACGACCCGGTGTCGGCCAACCGCACGGTCCGCCGCCGGGGCACCGACTACACCCGGCTGGCCGCCGTCTTCCGGCTGGTGGACGAGATCAGCGCGCCCGAGGTGGACGTCTCCCTGGAGGAGGCCTACCGCCGGCTGGCGGCCATCCGGCGCAACCGGCACCCGTACCCCGGCTGGCTGCTGACCTGCGCCGCCGGGCTGCTCGCGGGTGCCGCCTCGACCCTGGTCGGCGGCGGGGTGCTGGTCTTCTTCTGCGCGGCGCTGGGCGCGGTGCTGGGCGACCGGCTGGCGTGGTTCTGCGCGGGCCGCGGGCTGCCGGAGTTCTACCAGTTCGTGGTCGCGGCGATGCCGCCGGCCGCGCTCGGGGTGGCGCTGAAGCTGCTGGAGGCCGATGTGAAGGCCTCCGCGGTGATCACCGGCGGGCTCTTCGCCCTGCTGCCCGGACGGGCCCTGGTGGCGGCCGTGCAGGACGGCCTGACCGGGTACTACATCACGGCCTCGGCCCGGCTGCTGGAGGTCATGTACCTCTTCATCGGCATCATCATCGGCGTGCTGGTGGTGCTGTACCTGGGCCTCCAGCTGGGCGCCCAGCCCAATGCCGAGGAGGTCCTGCAGATCACCCAGCGGCCGCTGGTCCAGATCGCCGCCTCGATGGTGCTGGTGTGCACCTTCGCGGTGCTGCTCCAGACGGAGCGGCGGACCGTGCTGATCGTCTCGCTCAACGGCGGCGTGGCCTGGGTGACCTTCGGGGCGCTGCACTACGCGGGCGACGTCCCGCCGGTGCCGTCCACCGCGGTGGCCGCCGGGCTGGTGGGTCTCTTCGGCCAGCTGCTCTCCCGGTACCGGTCGGCCTCGGCGCTGCCGTACGTGACGGCGGCGATCGGTCCGCTGCTGCCCGGTTCGGCGACGTACTACGGGCTGCTGTCCATCGCCGAGAACCGGCTGGACGCCGGCTTCGCCTCGCTCACCAACGCGGCGGCGCTGGCCCTGGCCATCGCGATCGGGGTGAACCTCGGCTCCGAGGTCTCCCGGCTCTTCCTGCGGCTGCCCGGCCGCGCCAAGCGCGGCGCGGCCAAGCGCACCCGCGGGTTCTAGGGCGGCCCGCCGCCGTTGAGCCGGGCGGCCTGCCGGGTGAGGTGGTCGCGCTCGGCCAGGGTCGGGGCCCGGTGGGCGGCCTCGGCGTAGAGCCGGGCGGCGCCGGCCCGGTCGCCCTCACGCTCGTGCAGCCAGGCGTCGACGGCGGTGTACCGGGGCAGCTCCGGGTCCAGCCCGGCCAGTGCGGCGCGCCCGGCCCGGGGCCCGTCGGCCTCCCCCACCGCCACCGCGCGGTTGAGCCGGGCGACCGGGCTGTCCGTGAGGCGGACCAGCTCGTCGTACCACTCCACGATCTGCGGCCAGTCGGTCGCCGCCGCGGTGGGGGCGTCCGCGTGCAGGGCGGCGATGGCCGCCTGGGCCTGGTACTCCCCGAGCCGGTCGCGGGCCAGGGCGCCCTGGAGGATCCCGATGCCCTCGGCGATGGCCGCGGTGTCCCAGCGGCCGCGGTCCTGGTCGGCCAGCGGCACCAGGCCGCCGTCGGGGGCGGTCCGGGCGGCCCGGCGGGCGTGGTGCAGCAGCATCAGCGCGAGCAGGCCGGCCGGTTCGGGGTGGTCGACGGCGGCGGCCAGCCGGCGGGTGAGCCGGATGGCCTCGGCGGCGAGGTCGACGTCCCCCGAGTACCCCTCGTTGAAGACCAGGTAGAGCACCCGCAGCACGGTGGCGACGTCGCCGGGCCGGTCGAGCCGGACGCCGGAGACGGTCCGCTTGGCGCGGCTGATGCGCTGCGCCATGGTCGCCTCGGGCACCAGGTAGGCGCGGGCGATCTGGCGGGTGGTGAGTCCGCCGACGGCCCGCAGGGTGAGCGCCACGGCCGAGGACGGCGTCAGGGCCGGGTGCGCGCACAGGAAGTAGAGGCTGAGGGTGTCGTCGGCGCCGGGCGCCGGGCCCGGCTCCGGCTCCCGGTCGACCAGGTCCTCGCGGCGGCGCCGGGCCGCGTCGGCCCGGGTCGCGTCCAGGAAGCGCCGCCAGGCGGCCGTGACCAGCCAGCCGCGCGGGTCCCGGGGCGGGTCGGCCGGCCAGGCCCGGACGGCGTCGAGCAGGGCCTCCTGCACGGCGTCCTCGGCCGCCGCGAAGTCGGCACCGCGCCGGACCAGGATGCCGAGGACGGCCGGGGTGAGCTCCCGCAGCAGGGCCTCGTCGACGGCGGCGGCCGCCCCGCCGGGGACCTCGGGGTCCGGGGCGGGGCGGGAGCCGGGGGCGGGCGCGGTCATCGGGGACCGCTCACTCGGTGATGGTGGGCGGCTCGGACATGAACGGCCGCAGCTCCAGCCACTCGTGGATCGGCCGGCCGCCGGCGCCGGGGGCCGCGGACAGCTCGGCCGCCAGCTCCAGGGCCCGGTCGTAACTGTCCACGTCGATCACCATCCAGCCGGCGATCAGGTCCTTGGTCTCGGCGAACGGCCCGTCGGTGACGGCCGGCCGGCCCTCCCCGTCGTACCGCACCCAGGTGCCCTCCGGGGCCAGCGCCTGGGCGTCGACGAACTCGCCGGTCTCCTCCAGCTTCGCGGCGAAGTCGCGCATGTGCTGGATGTGGGCCGAGACCTCCTCGGGGGTCCAGCGGTCCATGGCGATGTCGTTGCTGGGGGCCGGGGCGCCGCGGTAGTGCTTGAGCAGCAGGTACTTGGCCATGACGGTTCTCCTCGATCCGGTCCGACGCGGCCATTCTGGCCGCGCTCACCCCTGGGACGGAGCAGGCTGCCGCTTCTCGACATCCCCGCCGGAAGTTTTTTCCGGAGACCGTGAAGACCTACCGCTTGGCGTGCCGGCGGCGCTGCGGGGCGGCCTCGCCGGACTCGCCGGCGGCCTGGGCCCGGGCCGCCTCCTTGCGGGCCTTCATGACCTCGAAGACCACCGGGATCACCGAGACCAGGACGATCACCACGAGGATCGCCTCGACGTTCTTCGCGATGAAGTCGATCTGGCCGAGCCAGTACCCGGCGACGGTCACGCCCGCGCCCCAGCCGATGCCACCGATGATGTTGTACGTGATGAAGGTGCGGTACTTCATGCGGCCGGCGCCGGCCACGATCGGGGCGAAGGTGCGCACGATCGGCACGAAGCGGGCCAGCACGATCGCCTTGGGGCCGTGGTGGTCGATGAACTCGTGCGCCTTGTCCAGGTTCTCCTTCTTGAAGACCTTGGAGTTCGGCCGGCTGAAGAGCTTGGGCCCGAAGAACTTGCCGATCAGGTAGCCGACCTGGTCGCCGAGGACCGCCGCGGCCACGATCAGGGTGCACACCAGCCACAGCGGCTGCTTGATGTACTCGCCGTTGGCCACCAGCAGGCCGGCCGTGAAGAGCAGCGAGTCACCCGGGAGGAAGGCGAAGAGCCCCGACTCCGCGAAGACGATCACCAGGATGCCGATCAGCCCGAATTCGGAGATCAGGTAGTCCGGCGTCAGCCACTCGGGGGTGAGCGACGCGAGCGTGGTCGTGTACACGGATCCGGACTCCTGGGTTCGGGGGGCAGGGCGGCGGAGCGCTCATATGGGGGACGTCCATATGGAGGGGGTGCCTTCAATTATCAACGCATGCCGCTCCCGCCCGGTTCCGGGATCCGGGCGGGAGACTTTGCCATCCGATTACCTTCTGCCGGGCCGGCGGCCTCAGCCGCCGTGCCGGGCGGCGTTGGCGGCGATCGCCCCGTTCAGGAAGACCGCCAGGCCCGGCCGGACCGCGTCGTAGGTGGCCGTGAAGCGCTCGTCGGCGACGTACATCTCACCCAGGCAGCGGTGCATCTCGTACGAGCAGTCGTAGCTGTACGCGATCCAGCCCCGGTGCTCCTCGGCGAGGTCCATGGCCGCCGCCGAGTCCGCCGCGGCACCCGCCGCCATCAGGTCGGCCAGCCGGGCCGCGATGTCCGCGTGCTCGGCCATGGCCCGCTGCCAGTCCTCCTTCGTGTACTTCGCCGTCCGCTCCCGGGACTGGCGGTACTGCTCGGTGTGGCCCCAGCGCTCCTGCGCCTCGGCCGCGTACTGGTCGGGGTCGTGCTCCCCGAACACCTCGAACTTCTCCTCGGGGGTGAGGTCGACGCCCATCTTCTGTGCCTCCATCGCGCGCTCCACGGCCGCCGCCATCTCCTGGAGCCGGACGATCCGTCCCTCCAGCAGCTCGTGCTGCCGGCGCAGGTGCTCCTGCGGGTCGGTGTCCGGGTCGTCCAGCAGGACGGCGACCTCGTCGAGCGGGAAGCCGAGCTCCCGGTAGAACAGGATCCGCTGCAGCCGGTCGAGGTCGGCGTCGTCGTAACGCCGGTGCCCCGCATGGCTGCGCCCGCTCGGGGAGAGCAGGCCGATCTCGTCGTAGTGGTGCAGCGTGCGCACCGTCACCCCGGCGAGACCCGCGACCCGGCCCACGGAGTAGCTCATCTTTCCGCTCCTTGTCGTTCGGTACGTGCACCAGCCTGGGTCCTCACGTCGCGTGAGGTGCAAGCCCGGGCCGGGGGAGATCTTTTCGACCTGCTGATCCGGTTTCGTCCCGATACCGTGATCCCGTGGTCCGCACCGCGGTACGCCCCGCGTCCCTCCTGACCCGGCTCGCCCTGCCCGCGCTGGCCGTGGGCGTGGCCTCGAGCCTGCTGCTGATCGCCGTGAGCGAGGTGGCCCAGGCACTCGAGGACGTGCTGTGGCGGACGCTGCCGGACGCGCTGGGCGTGGGCCGGTACGCGGCGGGCTGGGTGATCGCCGTGCTGACCGCCGCCGGGATCGCGGTGGGGCTGGTGGTGTGGCGGGTGCCCGGGCGGGCCGGACCCGACCCGGCGACCACCGCGCTGGTGGACCCGCCGCTGCCGGCCCGGGTGGTGCCGGGGCTGCTGCTGGCCGCCGTCCTGTCGCTGGCCGGGGGCGTCAGCCTCGGCCCGGAGAACCCGATCACCGCCGCCAACATCGCCCTCGCCTACTGGCTGGGCCGCCGGTACGCGCCGGCCGGCCCCGGCGTCCTGTGGGTCTCGCTGGCCGCGGCGGGCACGGTGGGCGCCCTCTTCGGCACCCCGGTGGCCGCGGCCCTGGTCCTCACGGAGGCCCTGGCGGGCCCCTCCGGCGCCCTGAACGCACCGGAGGACGGGGACGGCGGTACGAAGGACCCGGGCACGGGCGGGGGCGGTACGGGCGGTCCCGGTACGGACCCGGCGGACGCGGGAGACGCGGGTGTCACGGGAGACGCGGCCGGATCGGCCGGCGGCCCCGGTGCCGCGCTGCTGACCGGGCCGCTGTGGGACCGGCTCTTCGCGCCGCTGGTCGCGGCCGGGGCCGGCGGGCTGACCACCACGCTGATCGCCCACCCGGTCTTCGAGCTGACCCTGCCGGCCTTCACCGGGCCGGGCTGGGGCGATCTGCTCGCCGCGCTGGTCACGGCCACCGCGGGCGCCCTGGCCGGGCTGGCGGCCGTCGCCCTCTTCCCCCCGGCCCACCGGGCCTTCCACGCCCTGCGGCACCCGGTCGCCGTGCTCACCGCCGGCGGGGTGGTGCTCGGCCTGCTGGGCGTCCTGGGCGGGCACCTGACCCTCTTCAAGGGGCTGGACCAGATCCGCGAGCTGACCGCCGGGCAGCACTCCGCCGGCGCCCTGCTGCTGATGACCGGGGTCAAGCTGCTGGCCCTGACGGCCGCCTCGGCGGCCGGCTTCCGCGGCGGCCGGATCTTCCCGACGGTCTTCGCGGGGGTGGCCCTGGGCCTGGCGGCGCACGCGCTGGTGCCCGCCGTGCACCCGGCGGTCGGGGTGAGCGCCGCGGTGCTCGGCCTGCTGCTGGCGGTCACCCGCCAGGGGTGGCTCAGCCTCTTCACCGCGGCCGTGCTGGCGCCCGTACCGGGGGTGCTGCCGCTGCTGGTCCTGGCCACCCTGCCGGCCTGGCTGCTGGTCACCGGCCGCCCGCTGATGCAGCTGGACGAGCGGGGCCGCCCGCTGCGCTGAGCGCGGGCGGCGGCCCGTACGGCTCAGGCGGTCTTCGCGGCCTCGGCGACCAGCTCGAAGGCGGTCTTGCCGTCCAGGGACTCGCGGATGATGTCGGCGTGCCCGGCGTGCCGCGCGTCCTCCTCGACCAGGTGCAGCAGCAGCCAGCGCATCGAGACCCGGCCGTCCTTGGGGAACCAGGGCTGGTCCGGCAGCGGGAAGGTGTCGTCCAGGCTCGGCACGGCGCGGATGAACTTCTCCAGCTCGGCGCTCACCCCGTCCCAGAAGCCCAGGATCTCCTCGATGGTCTCCTCGCCGGTCAGCCGGAAGCTGTCGCCCCAGGTCTCGACCGTGCGCTGCTTCTCGTTCGGCTGCTGCTGGGCCATCCGCAGCCAGTTCAGCTCCGTCTCCGCCACGTGCTTGACCAGGCCGGACAGCGAGAGCTCGCTGGCGCTGGGGCGGCTCGCGGCCTGCTCGGGGGTGAGGCCGAGGACCGCGCGGCGGAGCCCGCCGCGCTGCGCCTCGACGAAGGAGAGGAGCGCGCCGCGCTCGTCGCCGAAGGACTCCGCGGGAACGTGGGTGACCATGACTTGACCGCCTTCTTCGTCGCTTCCTGCTGACAAGGAAAAGACTAGGAAGGGATGCGGTCAGCTTCTGTCCTCAATCGAGGACACGACCACGGGAATCGAGGACCGGGCGGCTCAGAAGGGGAAGCGGGTCCGCCCGTGCTGGATGGAGATCCACTTCTGGGTGGTGAAGGCCTCGACGGTGGCCTCGCCGTTCAGCCGGCCGAGCCCGGAGGCCTTCTCACCCCCGAAGGCGGCCAGCGGCTCGTCCCCGATGGTCGAGTCGTTGACGTGGATCATGCCGGTCTCGATGCGCTTGGCGAAGCGCACGCCCCGCTCCACGTCCCGGGTGTGCACCGCGCCGCTGAGGCCGTACGGGGTGGCGTTCGCGAGCCGGACCGCGTCGTCCTCGCCGTCGAAGGGGACGAGCAGCGCGACCGGCCCGAAGATCTCCTGGCCCAGCAGCGGGGAGTCCTCCGGGATCCCGGTCAGCACGGTGGGTTCGACCAGGTTGCCGCGCGTAGCACCGCGCACCAGAGCGGTGGCGCCGTCCTCGACGGCCCGGTCCACGAGCGCGGTGAGGGCGTCCGCCTGGAAGGAGTTGATCAGCGGGCCGATCTGGACGTCGTCCTCGTGCGGGTCACCGGTGTTCAGGGAGCGCACCCGCTTGACGAAGCGCTCGGTGAAGTCGTGCTCGACGGACCGGTCCACCAGGATCCGGTTGGCCGCCATGCAGACCTGGCCCTGGTAGACGAACCGGCTGAAGACCGCGGCGTCCACGGCGTAGTCGAGGTCGGCGTCGTCCAGGACGACCAGGGCGCTGTTGCCGCTGAGCTCCAGGACGGTGCGCTTGAAGTGCCGGGCGGCGACCGCGCCGACGTGCCGGCCCACCCGGTCCGAGCCTGCGAAGGAGATCACCTTGGGGACGGGGTGGGTCAGCAGCGCGTCGCCGATCTCGGCGATGTCGGTGACCAGGACGTTGAGCAGGCCGGCCGGCAGCCCGGCGTCCTCGAAGAGCTTGGCGATCACCCCGCCGCCGACCACCGGGGCGTTCTGGTTCGGCTTGATCACGCACGCGTTGCCCAGGGCCAGGGCGGGTGCGACGGACTTCAGGGTGACCAGGAAGGGGAAGTTGAAGGGGCTGATGACGGCGATCACCCCGACGGGCAGCCGCTCGACCCGGTTCTCCTTGCCCTCCATGGGCGAGGGCAGGATGCGGCCCTCGGGGCGGACCGCGAGCTGCATGGCCTCGCGCAGGAACTCCTGGGCCAGGTGGACCTCGTACTGGGCCTTGGTGCGGGTGCCGCCGAGCTCGTCGATCATCGCCTCGACGATCTCGGCCTGACGCTCCTCGGTCAGCCGCAGGGCCCGCTCGAGGACGGCGCGTCTGGCGTACGGGCTCACCTGCGCCCACTCGCGCTGGGCCCGCTCGGCGGCGCGGTAGGCCCGGTCGACCTGGTCGGTGGTGGCCACGGTGATGGCGGCCAGCTTCTCGCCGTTGTAGGGGTTGACGTCGATGATGTCCCACGAGCCGGTGCCGGCCAGCCACTCGCCGTCGATGTACTGATGAGCCAGCTCGGTGAATATGGACATGTCATCCCTTACTGCGAGCGCGCACCGTTGCGCTGCACTGGACCCTGAATGGCCGTCATCCTACTTGTGTGTCAAGAGAGTTGGAGCAGTCCTCGGAGAAGATCCCGGGTGCCGTCCGGGTCCGGGCAGTCGCCCTGGAGCCGGGTCATCGCCCGGTCGTACTGGGCCACCTCTTCGTCCTTGTCGAGGTAGAGGGCACTGGTGAGCTGTTCGAGGTAGACGATGTCCTGGAGGTCGGACTCGGGGAAGCGCAGCAGGGTGAAGGCGCCGCTCTCGCCCGCGTGTCCACCGAAACTGAAGGGCATGACCTGGAGGCGGACGTTGGGCCGCTGGGAGATCTCGATCAGATGCTCCAACTGCCCCCGCATGACGGCTCGGTCGCCGTAGGGGCGGCGCAGCGCCGCCTCGTCGAGCACGGCGTGGAAGAGCGGGGCGTTCTCCGAGACGAGCACCTTCTGGCGCTCCAGGCGCAGTGCGACCCGCCGGTCGATCTCGGCGGCGGAGGCCCCGCGCATGCCACGGCTGACCACCGCGTGCGCGTACGCCTCGGTCTGCAACAGGCCGTGCACGAACTGCACTTCATAGATACGGATGAGAGAGGCCGCGCCTTCGAGGCCGATGTAGGTCTGGAACCACCCCGGCAGGACGTCGCCGTAGCTGTGCCACCAGCCCGCCGCGTTGGCCTCGCGCACGAGGCCGAGGAGCGACTCGCGCTCCGCGCCGTCGGTCACGCCGTAGAGGGTCAGCAGATCCTCGACGTCCCTGGCCTTGAAGCTCACCCTTCCCAACTCCAAGCGGCTGATCTTCGATTCGGACGCGCGGATCGAGTAGCCGGCCGCCTCACGGGTGATCCCGCGGGATTCACGCAGTCGCCGCAGCTGTGATCCCAGCAGGATGCGTCGCACCACGGAGCCGCCACCCACGCCGTCGGCATGGTGGGGCCCCCAGGCCTGCCCTGCGGTCACTTCTCCAACCCTCCCCATCGCTCGTGTGCACCCTCGACGCCCTGCGGCGAGGAAGGACCCCGGTGGGACCCCCGTACCCCGGGGTCCCGCAGTCTGCCACCAAAACGCAGTGGGCCGTACTCGTTCTGTAACGGAATCCGGCTTCCCGGAAAAGAAGTCCGTAAGTCGTCGTAGGGAGAAATGAGCAAGAACCGCTACAGGAACGGACAGGTCCGGCGCGTGCACGTGCATCTGCCCTTGCATCTGCCCTACGCATTGGGAAGCATGGTGCCGCGCACTCGCGTGCAATCCGCGCGGGCGCAAGGCGCCACCCTGCAGTTACCGCTCCGTCCGCGACTCCCGGGAGTGCCTCGCATGGGGACGAATGGATCGACCATGCTCGAGCCTTTACGGCAGGGGCTGCCCCCGGTCGACCCCTCGGCCGTCTCCGGGTCCGCGTCCTGCGCCCTGCCCGCCCAGTTCGAGGCGGTGCGGGGCGCCCGCTCGTTCACCCGGTCGACCCTGGGCCAGTGGGGCCTTGACGACCGCTTCGACGACGTCGCCCTCGTGGTCTCCGAACTCGTCACCAACGCCCTGCGGCACGCGCTGCCGGCCGGCGCGGGCGGCGAGCAGGAGTCGGGCGTCCGGCTGCACCTGATGCGCTGGAGCAGCCGGCTGGTCTGCGCGGTGCGCGACCCCAGCGAGGAGTCCCCGACACCGGGCGAGGACGAGCTCTTCACCCCGGAGACCGAGGACAACTGCGACCTCGAGTCGGGGCGCGGGCTGTTCCTGGTGGACTCGTACAGCGACGGCTGGGGCTGGCACCCGCTCGCGGGCCGGCTGACCGGCAAGGTCGTCTGGGCGCTCTTCCTGCTCCAGGACTGAGCCGGCGGGACCTCTCTCACACGCGCGTGCCGTGCCGCCCCGGAAGGGGGCCGCACGGCACGGCCGCGTGCGCTCGCGGGCGCGCCCGCGGTACGGCGGGGGCGCGGTGCGCGGGTACGGAGCGGGTGCCGGGCTCGGTCAGGGCGCGAGGAGGTGGTCGAACTCGCCGTCCTTGACGCCGAGCAGCAGTGCCTCTATCTCCGCCGGCGTGTAGACCAGGGCCGGGCCGTCCGGGAAGCGCGAGTTGCGCACGGCGACGTTCCCCCCGGGCAGCTTGGCGAACTCCACGCAGGAGCCCTGCGAATTGCTGTGCCGGCTCTTCTGCCAGACGACTCCGCCGAGTTCTGTGGCGGCCATGCCGTTGTACGCGCGGTCCACAGGATTCCCCCGAAAGCAGATGTCAACTGCTTCGGATCATAGCTGTGTTCATATGCGGCTGCATGGGCAGATGCACGTGCACGCGGGGTGTCCCACTCGTCACTCGCAGGCGCCGTAACCAGTAGGGAAACACTCCGGATCTCAGTGCCGCAGGGCCTCGGTCAGCTCCTCCAGGGCGGCCGCCAGCAACTCCCCCGCAGTCCGGAAAGGACCCTCCGCACAGGCCGGCAGCGCGGCCCGGACCTCGGCGAACTCCGGCACCCGGCGCTCGCGCACCGCCTTCGCACCCCGGGCGGTCGCCGCCTCCACCGCCTCGGCGAGCGCCGCCGCCCCGGCCGTGACCGGCGGGGCGGCGGCCGGCGGCACGCCGGGGGCGGCCGGGACTCCCGCGACCGGGGCCGGCGCCCCGCCGGCCGGCAGCACCGGCGTGTGGGACTCCAGCAGCATCGCGGTCCGGGTGAAGGCCGCCAGCGCGTGCGCCGCGTCGGCGGCCGCGACCCGGGACAGCCCCCGGTGCCGCACCGGCTCGCCCGCGGCCCGCGCGTCCGCCTCCTGCCAGGCCACCCGCGCGTCCCGGGCCGCCAGCAGCGCCGCCCGCACCCCCGCCCGGTCCGGCTCCGGATCCGCGTACTGCCGCAGCACGGCCGCCGCGTACCGCCCGTCCGCCACCAGCCGGTCGGCCAGCCGGGTGCGCAGCCGGGGCGTCTCCCAGGCCGGGTAGAGCGCGTACCCCGCCATCGCGAGCAGCCCGCCGACCAGCGTCAGGCCCACCCGGTCGGGCACCGTCTGGTCCCAGCGGACCCCGCCCATGCCCAGCAGGAAGACCACGTACGCCGAGACGCAGACCTGCGCCACCGCGTACCCGGTGCGCATCAGCACGTACATCAGCCCGGCGCAGAGCACCGCCAGCGCGCCCGAGAGGTACTGCCCCGGCGCCGCGAGCTGCACCACGGCGGTGGCCAGCCCGACCCCGACCAGCGTGCCGCCGAAGCGGGCCACCGCCCGGGAGTAGGTCTGCCCGAAGTCGGGCCGCATGACCATCACGGAGGCCATCGGAGCCCAGTAGCCGTGCCCGAACGGCAGCGCCTCGCCCACCAGGTACCCGGCACAGGCCACGGCCGTCACCCGCCAGGCGTGCCGCAGGATCGGGGAGCCGGGCCGCAGCTCGGCCCGGACCGCCCGGACCACCAGCGGCACCAGCGCCGGCAGGGTGGGCCGCAGCATCGACTCCTCCACGCGCGCGGTGCGGCCGGAGCCCGGCTCGGCGGTCTCCACCACGTCGTCGAGCAGCGAGGCCAGCCGGTGCGCGGCCCGCCCGGCCGGCCCGGTCAGCAGCTCCCGGTCACCGGGGGACTTGAGGACCGCGAGCGCCGGTCCGGGCAGCTCGACGGGGGTGCCGTGGCGGATGGCCCGGGCCGCCGCGTCGAGCACGGTCGCGGCCGCGGCGAGCAGCGCCCGCACCCGGTCCCGGGCCGGCCCCTCGGCGGGCGCCCCGACCGAGGGGTCGGCCAGCAGGGCCAGCACCGGCCGGATCCGCTCGGCCAGCCCCCGGGCGCCGTGCAGTTCGGCGGGCCGGCGCCGGGCCTGCCGGGGCGTGACCCGGGCCGCGGCCCGGGCGGCCATCAGCGGCGCCGGATCGAAGGGGGCGCCCGGGTCCTGCCGCAGCCGCCGCGCGTAGTCGGCCTCCGCGGCCAACGCGTCGGCGAGCGCATCCCGCTGCGCGCCCCAGGGCCGCACCGGGAACAGCACGATGAGCAGCGCCTGCACCACCCCGCCCGCCGCGATCAGCGCGGCATGGCCGGCGGCCTGCCCGACCGAGGTCGGCAGCGTGACGGTGACCAGCATGATCGCGACGTTCCCCGAGGCGATGATGCCGGCGGTCGGCCCGGCCGCCCACAGCAGCCCGGCGGCGAAGGTCCACACCGCCAGCAGCGCGAGGAAGGCCGCCGTGTGCGAGGCCCCCACCAGGTACCCGAGGAAGGTGCTGACGGCCAGCGTCACCCCGGCCACCAACGCCAGCACGGGCCGCGGCCGCCAGCTCCGCTGGAAGGTGACGATGGCCGCCTGGAAGGCCCCGAAGGCCGAACTCGCCGCGGACCCCGGCCCCAGGAACGCCAGACTGAGCCCCACCACCAGCGCCAGCCCGGCGGTCGCGCGCAGGGCGATCAACGGCTCCAGCCGGGTGCGCTCGACCTTCATCCCGGATCGGGCGGTCTCCTTCAGCGCCCGCAGCCAGCTCATGGCCCCGAGCGTAACCGCCATTTCGCCCCTTTTGCGGCCTCCTGAGCGCCCTTCAGGGCTTCTTCAGATTTGTCCGGCCCCCCGGACGGGTGTTCCATGGGCCCGCCGTGCCCATTCCACGAACCGGCGGGAGCCCTCATGCTGCGCAACGCCCTCGAACCCTGGCACCTGGTCGTCCTGGTGGTCGTCTGCCTGTTGGTCTTCGGCTCGAAGAAGCTTCCCGAGATCGCGCGGGGCCTGGGCAAGTCGGCCCGCATCCTCAAGGCCGAAGCCGCGGCGCTCCGCGAGGACGGCACCCCGGCCTCGCCGCCGCCGCCCCCTTCGGCGAAGCCGCCGACCGCCTGACGTGTACGCCCTGCCGCGGGTGGTCGGGATGTGTGGGGAGCGCCGCTTGACGGGGGTGGCAGGCTGGTCCGGAGGCAGGCCCGGGCCTGGGATGCCCGAAGGGCACGGCGAAGCCGCGAAGTCCCAGGGGTGGGCCTGCCGCAGGG
>NZ_JBFBGK010000060.1:0-49413 GCF_040684615.1 Streptomyces sp. NPDC089919 | reverse complement strand
GTGGGTTGGTGGTCGATGAGGCTGAGCCGGTCGAGGGCGCGCAGGGTGCGGGTCGCGTCGGCGGGGGAGACGGCAGCTAGCTCCGGGCTGGCCTCAGCTGCAGATCTACCCCTGCAACGCAGCGGCCAGGGGCGGCCACCCGCGGCCGGGGCACGGCACGGGCCGCGGACACGCGAAACTCCCCCGCGGGGCGAACCCACGGGGGAGCGGCACGATCGCGATCGTCAGGTGACGATCAGATAGATCCCGTACGCCACAGCCGCCGCACACGCCGCAAAGGAGACGAACGCCCCCGTACGAGCGAGATGCGCAGCCCCACCCGCCTGCACAGCCGTCTCGTGCTTGGAGAGCCCGACGATGCCGAGGGTGAACAGGCTCACCAGGGCGACCGTCGCGCCGAGGCTGACGCCGAAGACGGAGCCGAGAGCTGCCCAGTCGATGTCCATACCGAAAGTCCTCTAGTCCTTGGTTCGCGGTGCGCGGGCGGTCAGACCGCGGCGGGGGCCGTGGGCGCCTCGGGGGCGGCCGGGGCCGGGGCCGGGATGGTGGCCTTGAGGGCGTCGTCCGCGACGGCGGCCGTGGTGCCGGCCGGCGGCGGGGTGACGGCCGCGATCGCGGTGGTCACCACGCCCGGGCCCTCGGTGGCCGGGTCCAGGTCGTTGACGTTGGTGTGGTCGACGACCTGGCGGCGCGAGATCTGCCAGATGGCGAGGCAGGAGCCGATCAGGAAGACGGTGACGGCGACGACGCCGACCGTCCCGATCCGCATGACCAGCTCGGCACCCGCGCCGACCAGCGCGGCGGCCGGCAGGGTCAGGCCCCAGGCGATGAACATGCGGGTCGCGGTGGACCAGCGGACCACGCCGCCCTTGCGGCCGAGGCCGGCGCCCATGACGGCACCGGAGCACGCGTGGGTGGTGGAGAGCGAGAAGCCGAGGTTCGCGGAGGAGAGGATGACGCTCGCGGCCGAGGTCTGGGCGGCGAAGCCCTGCTGCGGCTGGAGGTCGGTCAGGCCGCTGCCCATGGTGCGGATGATGCGCCAGCCGCCCAGGTAGGTGCCGAGGGCGATCGCGGTACCGGCGGAGACGATGACCCAGACCGGCGGGTTGGAGCCGGGGGCGATGGCGCCGCCGGCGACCAGCGCCAGGGTGATGATGCCCATCGTCTTCTGCGCGTCGTTGGTGCCGTGCGCCAGCGAGACCAGGCCCGCGGAGGCGATCTGGCCGGCCCGGTAGCCCTTGGCCGAGGTCTTGTCGTCGACCTTGCTGCCCAGCTTGTACGTGGCGCGGGTGGCGACGTACGAGGCGATGCCCGCGACGAGCGGGGCGGCGACCGCCGGGATCAGGACCTTGGTGACCAGGGTGTTGCCGTTGACCGCGCCGAGGCCGGCGGAGGCGACCGCGGCGCCGACCAGGCCGCCCATGAGGGCGTGCGAGGAGCTGGAGGGCAGTCCGATCAACCAGGTGACGAGGTTCCAGAGGATCGCGCCGACGAGCGCGGCGAAGATCACTTCGGGCTGGATGCCGTCTTCGTTGACGAGGCCCTTGGAGATCGTCTTGGCGACCTCCACGGACATGAAAGCGCCGACGAGGTTCAGCACGGCGGACATGGCCACCGCCGTCTTGGGCTTGAGAGCGCCAGTCGAGATGGTGGTGGCCATCGCGTTGGCGGTGTCGTGGAAACCGTTCGTGAAGTCGAAGACGAGAGCGGTAACGATCACGATCCCGAGGAGAAGCGTTATGTGCTCCATTTACCCAGGCTTCTGTTTGAGGTCAGTGGCTTCGTTGAACGTAGGCAACCTGAGTGAACGGAAGATGAACTGAGACGGGACGACCGGTGTACCGCCTCGGGGGTCGGTGGGGCGTCTTGTCCCGATTCTGCCGTGCATATGGCTAAAAATGCCTGTCAATGGCAGGTGAACCGGCAAAGCGCCGGGCCCGCGGGCACCCCTCCGGAGCCCCCCTGGAAGAGAGCCAGATCACTCCGGGAGCCGCGCTCGGCTGGCCGCCCCGGACCGCGGCTCGGAGACTGGAGCGGTGCGCACCGCTACTGCGACGGCCGCGGCCGTCACCACGCTGATAGGGGCCGGGGCGGCGGCGGTCGCCCTCGGCCGGCACGCCGGCGACGCCGCCCTGCGGCCCGCCCCCGGCCGGCCGCTGCCCGGCGGCCGGCGGCTGAGCGTCCACAGCGCCGCCGACGGGCACGTCTGGCTCACCCGCAGCCTGGCCTCGCTGCGGCCCGGCACCTACGGGCTCGACGCCCCCGGGGTGCACGCGGTGGTCGGTCCGGTGCTGGACGGGCTCTCCCGCGACCCGGACACCGTCGTGCGCCGGCTGGAGCGGATCACCCACGGCCGGCTCGACCCGGGCACCCGGGTCCGGCTCACCCCCACCCTGCACCTGGGGGACCCGCGCAGCGCCCTGGGCCTCGACCACGCCGACGTCGACGTCCCGGGCGAGCTCGGCGCGCTGCCCGCGTGGTTCGTGCCCGCCGCCCGCCGCACCTGGGTGATCGCCGTGCACGGGCTCGGCACCACCCGCGAGCACCCGATGAACCTGATGCCCTTCTTCCACGAGCGGCAGCTGCCCGTCCTGGACCTGGCCTACCGCAACGACCTCGGCGCCCCCGCCTCCCCGGACGGCCTCGGCCACCTCGGCGAGTCGGAGTGGCGGGACCTGGACGCGGCCATCCGCTACGCCGTCCGCTTCGGCGCCGAGCGGGTCGTCCTGCACGGCTGGTCCACCGGCGCCGCGATGGCGCTGCACGCCGCCGCCCGCTCCGCGCTGCGCGAGCGGATCGCCGGCCTGGTGCTCGACTCGCCGGTGCTCGACTGGCACCTGACCCTGCGCGCGCTGGCCGCCGCCCGGCGCACCCCCGGTCCGCTGGTCCCGCTCGCGGTCCGGGCCGCCCAGGGCCGCGCCGGGCTGCGCGGCGACCGGCTGCCGGAGGCCGCCGACCCGGCCGGGCTCCAGGTCCCGGTCCTGGTCTTCCACGGACCGGACGACGCCTTCGCCCCCTGGGAGCTCTCCCGCCGGCTGGCCGCCCGGCGGCCCGACCTCGTCAGCCTGCACGCCGTCCCGGGCGCACCCCACGGGGCGATGTGGAACGCGGCTCCGGCCGCCTACGAAGAGGCCCTGCGGCGCTTCCTCACGCCCCTCATGTGACCCCGCCGCTCTTGGATGACGTGAACACGCCTATGGCAACGGCCGGTTCCGTTTGGGCTTTCGGCGGGTGACGGGCGAGACTGCTCTCCGTGACGTCCCGAAAGCCTGATGAGCAGTTGGCGCGCGACTCCAGACTCCGACTCGTCTCCCCGCGGTCGGTGGCCGCCGCCCGCACGGCGGTGACGAACCGGCACCGGCGGCCCGCACCGCGGCCGCCCGCCGGAACGCCGGCCCCGGCCGAGCTCGCGAACCGCGCCAGAGCCTCACTCGCCGACGAGGTACGGCTGACCCGCTGGGCCGCCCGCTGCCTGGGAGCCGACGAGGAGTCCGGCCCCGGCGCCACCGGGACGCTCCCCTCCGACGCGGTCGAACGCGCCGCGGCGGAGCTGGCCCTGACGCCGGGCCAGATCCGGGCCGCCTGGGACCGGGCCCGGCTCGCCGGCCTGGTCGAGGTGCACGGCACCAGCGCCCGCCCCGGGTGGCGGCTGCGCGCCTGGGACAGCGACGACGCGGCCGTGCTGCGCGGCTGGGTCGCGCTCTTCGACGCCTGGTCGCTGATCCACCCCGCCCCGGCGGACGTGGCCCGCGCGGCGGTGGCCGAGGTGGTCGAGGCCATGCCCCAGCTGCTCTCGCTGCTCCAGCTCTCGGCCGGCCCGGTCACCGTCCCGGCCCTGCTGGACCTGCTGGGCCAGCGGGTGGCCGAACTGCGCGACGAGCGCTGCGAGGTGCCGTACGAGAGCGCCGAGGACCACGGGCCGGCGCCCGACTCGGCGACCCTCTCCCGGCTGCTGCGCTGGGCCCTGGGGGCGCTCGCCGCCGCCGGCGCGCTCACCCTCGGCCCGGCCCGGGCCACCCTGACCCCGCTCGGCAGCTGGGCGGTGTGGGTCAAGCTCGAGCAGATCTGCGTGGCCGCGCAGAGCCCGGCCGGGAACATCGAGCAGAACGCCGCCAACATGCTCCTCGGCTGCGCCCGCCTCACCCCCGGACCGGCCCGCGCCGAGTACCGGGCCTGGCTGGCCGCCCGGCCGGTCGGCAGCGCCATCACCGAGCTGCTGCAGGCCGCCCGGGGCGAGGACGCCCTGCTGCGCGGGCTGGCCTTCGAGGCCCTGCGGGTGGTCGGCGCGCCGGCCGAGCCCGAGGTACGCGCCGCCGCCGAGGAGCCCGCGCTGCGCCCGTACGCGCTGCTCTGGCTGGCCGAGCACGACGGGGCGGACCCCGAGGAGGCGCAGGAGGTGCTGACCCGCGAGGAGACCACCTGGCTGTGGGTGGACACCGCCGCGGCGGTGGCCGACCACGGCGAGAACGACCTGCTGGTACGCCACCTCGACTCGGCCGTCCGCACCACCGTCCCGCACCTCCTGGAGGAGGTCCGGGCCATCAACCACCCCCGCACCGTCCAGGTCCTGGTGGCCCTGGCCGCCGCCCACCCCGACCCGGCCCTCGCCAAAGCCGTCCGCCGAGCCGCCTTCCAACTCCACACGGGCGGCGGCTGACGGCCTGGCCGCGGCGCCGGCCTGCTGAGCCGACTGCCACGGAGCGCCGGTGGCGGTGCCGCCACGCCGCGGCGTACCGCCCCCAGCCCCGCTGGGGGTACCTCCCAGCGGTAGCTGGGGCCTACCAGCGCCGTCCCCCTACCAGCCCCGCCGGCGTTTGAGGCGACCGGAGCCCAGCCGCCTCCTTACCCAGCCTCGCCGGCGTTTGAGGCGACCGTCGCGGCAGCGGCGGTGCGGGGGTCGGGGCGGAGCCCCGCTGTCCCCTTACCAGCCTCGCCGGCGTTTGAGGCGCGGGGGCTCCGGGGGCGGCGCCCACCGGTTTCGGGAAGGGGCGGGGTGGGGGCCGGCTCCGCGCAGCGGCCACTACGCGGGCGGGCGGTCGGGATGTGCGGGTCCCCGGCCCTTGCGGGGGTGTGGCCTGCAGGCCCTGCGGCAGGCCCACCCCTGGGACAAGCGGCTTCGCCGTCGCCGGCGGCGATCCCAGGCCCGGGCCTGCCTCCGCGCCAGCCTGCCACACCCCGTCAAGGGCCTCCCCGCACATCCCGACCGCCCGCGGGAGGCGTACACGGGTCGGCCCCGGAAGCGGAACCGGAAGCGGAACCGGATCATGCGGGGCCGGGGCCCGGCCGAAGGGGCGGGGCGCCTAGCAGGCGGGGCGGTACGTGCCGAAGCTCCAGACGTTCCCCTCGGCATCCCGCGCCATGTAGTCCCGCGACCCGTAGTCCTGGTCCGTCGGCTCCATCAGGATCTCCACCCCGTGCTCCACCGCCCGCCGATGGTGCGCGTCCACGTCCTCCACCACCACGTAGACCCCCGTCGGGCCGCCGCCCTCCATGGCCTTGTCGAAGGCCCCGCCCCTGCCCTTGCTGCCCAGCATCACCACGCCGTTGCCGTACGAGAGCTCCGCGTGCATCACCGAGCCGTCCTCGGTCTCGTACACCGCGACGCGCGTGAAGCCGAAGGCCTCGGTCAGCAGCCGGATGGCCGCCTTCGCGTCGGCGTAGAGCAGCGTGGGGCAGACCGCCGGAGTACCTGCCATGACGATCACTTCCTCTCCTGAATGTGACCCACGGCACAGTCTGGCAGGCCGGCCCGGCCGTCAGCGGAAGGTGTTGCACTGGGCCATGTCGCCCGTCCGGTAGCCCTGGTAGAACCACTGCTGCCGCTGCTCGGCCGAGCCGTGGGTCCAGGACTCCGGCGTCACCCGGCCCTGGAACTTCTCCTGGATCCGGTCGTCGCCCACCGCGGCCGCCGCGCTGAGGCCGTCCTTGATGTCCTCGTCCGTCAGCTGGGTGATCAGCGGCCGGCCGGACTCGTCCGGGGTGCGGGTGGCGTTGTGCGCCCAGACGCCCGCGTAGCAGTCGGCCTGCAGTTCCACCTTCACCGCGTTGCTGTTCGCACCCTGCCGGCCGTCCTGGGACTTGTTCAGGGTGCCCATCAGGTTCTGGATGTGGTGGCCGTACTCGTGCGCCACCACGTACGCCTGCGCGAAGGGACCGCCGCTGGCGCCGAACTTGGTCCGCAGCTCGTTGAAGAAGTCCAGGTCCAGGTAGACCTTGCGGTCGGCCGGGCAGTAGAAGGGCCCCACCGCCGAGGTGGCCGCGCCGCACGCGGTGCCGACCCGGCCGGTGAAGAACACCGTCTGGGCCGGTGTGTACCTCCCGCCCCGACGGGTGAACTCCTGCCGCCAGAAGTCCTGTGCGCTGTTGACGACCGCCACCATCCGGCAGTCCTCCCGGGCGTTCGCGTCCCTGCCGGTCCGGCAGGTCTGCTGGACCTGGGAGACCGAGGAGGCCGAGGCCTTCGGCTCGGAGTCCCCGGACGACAGCCCCAGCTGCTCCGGCCCCACCCCGAAGAAGAGCCCCAGGAGCAGCGCGACCAGGCCCGCGATACCGCCGCCGATGGTGGCCCGGCCGCCGGGGATACGGCTCCCGCGGACGTCCTGGACCTCGGAAGTGTCCAGGTTGGCGTCGTCGTCGAACTGCATCCCGCACCGCCCTCGTTCCGGGTGTCAACCCCTTCATCCTGGGGCCCCGACCGCGCCCGCGGCGCCGGGTGAGGGCCGAACGGGGGACCCGGGCCCGCCGCCGGGCGGCACTCCGGGGCCCGGCGGCTACGCTCGGCGCCCGTGCCACGCATCCCCGCCCGCCGGGCCGCCGCCGTCGCCCTCCGCCGGGCCGCCGCCCGCACCGGGGCCCTGCGCCCGGCGCTCCCCGTGCTCTGCGTCCTGCTGCTGGCGGCCCCGCTGGCCGGTGCGCTGCGCGAGGGCCGCACCGCGCCCTACGGCGACCTGCTCACCGTCCACCCCGCGGCGGCCCGGCTCGGCGCCGCCGCCCCGGTGCTGCGTACCGGGGGCGGGGCGCTGGCCGCCTCCGACGCGCGCACCGGCGCGCCGCTGTGGACGTACCGCCGTCCGGGCCGCCGGCCCGTGTCGGTGCTGGCCGCGCCCGGCCACGGCTTCGCCCTCTGGGACGACGGCATGGTCACCGACACCGGTCCGGCCCCGGCCGGCGGACCGCCCGCCGCGCCGCCCGGTCCCGCCGCCGGAGCCGTGCGCTGGCACCGCGTGATGCCCGGCGCCGCCGACGGCGCGCTGTGGGCCCTGGACCCGCAGGTGCGGATGCTGGCGGTGGTGGGCACCGCCCGGATCTCCGCGTTCCGCACCGAGGACGGCGACCTGCGCTGGACCTTCCCGGCCCCCGCCGACTGCGCCTTCGAGCCCGCCGGGCTGCTGCGCCGGGGCGGGGTCCTGCTCGTGCCCCGGCCCTGCACCGACCCCGCCCGGTCCTGGACCGAGGGCCTGATCGCCATCGACCCGCTGGGCCGGGTCACCCCCACCCGCCGCCCGCTGGGCAACGACCGCCCGGGTGAGGCCACTCACAGCCCCGGAAAGTAGTTGCGCACCGCCGTTAGACTTAACCCCATGGCAAATCTCCTCGCGGATTAGCGGCGCCGAAGCTCGCCTCACCGCCCCCCTTCCGCCGTCCATACCGCACTGGAGTATTTCCGTGATCACCGCCACCGGCGTCGAGCTGCGCGCCGGCGCCCGCGTCCTCATCGAGTCCGCTTCCTTCCGCGTCGCCAAGGGCGACCGCATCGGCCTGGTCGGCCGCAACGGCGCGGGCAAGACCACCCTCACCAAGTGCCTGGCCGGCGAGGGCCAGCCGGCCGCCGGCTCCATCACCCGCTCCGGCGAGGTCGGCTACCTGCCCCAGGACCCGCGCACCGGCGACCTCGACGTGCTCGCCCGCGACCGGATCCTCTCGGCCCGCGGCCTCGACGTCCTGATCAAGAAGATGCGCGCCAACGAGGAGCGCATCGCCACCGGCGCCGGCGCCACCCGCGACAAGGCCCTGCGCCAGTACGAGCGCCAGGAGACCGAGTTCCTGACCAAGGGCGGGTACGCCGCCGAGTCCGAGGCCGCCACCATTTCGGCCGCCCTCGGCCTGCCCGACCGGGTGCTCGGCCAGCCGCTGCACACCCTCTCCGGCGGTCAGCGACGCCGTGTCGAGCTGGCCCGGATCCTCTTCTCGGACGCCGACACCCTGCTCCTCGACGAGCCCACCAACCACCTCGACGCCGACTCGATCGTGTGGCTGCGCGACTACCTCAAGACGTACCGCGGCGGCTTCATCGTGATCTCCCACGACGTCGACCTGGTCGAGACGGTCGTCAACAAGGTCTTCTACCTGGACGCCAACCGCTCCCAGATCGACGTCTACAACATGGGCTGGAAGCTCTACCAGCAGCAGCGCGAGGCCGACGAGAAGCGCCGCAAGCGCGAGCGCCAGAACGCCGAGAAGAAGGCCGCGGCGCTCAACGCCCAGGCCGACAAGATGCGCGCCAAGGCCACCAAGACCGTGGCCGCGCAGAACATGGCCAAGCGCGCCGACCGGCTGCTGTCGGGCCTGGAGGCGGTCCGGGTCTCCGACAAGGTCGCCAAGCTGCGCTTCCCGGACCCGGCGCCCTGCGGCAAGACCCCGCTGACCGCCGAGGGCCTGTCGAAGTCGTACGGCTCGCTGGAGATCTTCACCGACGTCGACCTGGCCATCGACAAGGGCTCCCGGGTCGTCATCCTCGGCCTCAACGGCGCCGGCAAGACCACCCTGCTGCGGCTGCTGTCCGGGACCGAGAAGCCGGACACCGGCCAGGTCACCCCGGGCCACGGCCTCAAGCTCGGCTACTACGCCCAGGAGCACGAGACCCTGGACCCGGAGCGCACGGTCCTGGAGAACATGCGCTCCGCCGCCCCGGACCTGGACCTGGTCGACGTGCGCAAGACGCTCGGCTCGTTCCTCTTCTCCGGCGACGACGTCGACAAGCCGGCCGGGGTCCTCTCCGGCGGCGAGAAGACCCGGCTGGCCCTGGCCACGCTGGTGGTCTCCTCGGCCAACGTCCTGCTCCTCGACGAGCCCACCAACAACCTCGACCCGGCCAGCCGCGAGGAGATCCTCGGCGCGCTGCGCACCTACAAGGGCGCGGTCATCCTGGTCACCCACGACGAGGGCGCGGTGGACGCACTCGAGCCGGAGCGCATCATCCTGCTGCCCGACGGCGTCGAGGACCTGTGGGGTCCGGACTACAAGGACCTGGTCGCGCTCGCGTAAGGCGCTCGCACGGGAGCCGATGATCCAATTGCTTCTGGATCATTCGGCTCATGTGCGGTCCGTCATCTGAGTGAGACGCTCTGGTACCGGCGAGCGGACCGCCTCAGCCACCGCCCGCCGGGCCCCAAAAGAATCTCCAGGTCAGGGCCGTCAAAGATCCGGATTATCCGATTCCGGCCCGGGCGACTCCGCCGTGCGCGAAAAAAGCCCCGCGACGGACCTTGTCGAATGGGTGGCCAGGAAGGCCGCAAGGGGTGATCATGAGAAGTCCAGAGCGCACTTCCCATGAGGAGGCACGGGTGGCCGAGACTCTGAAGAAGGGCAGCCGGGTGACCGGCGCCGCGCGCGACAAGCTCGCGGCAGACCTGAAGAAGAAGTACGACTCCGGTGCGAGCATCCGGGCGCTGGCCGAGGAGACCGGCCGTTCCTACGGGTTCGTCCACCGGATGCTCAGTGAGTCCGGAGTCACGCTGCGCGGTCGCGGTGGCGCGACCCGTGGCAAGAAGGCCGCCGCGGCCTGATTCAGGCCGCGGGGAGCCGCGGATCGGAAATCTGCCATCGGAACTTCGGTGACCCCCGGTCGGCCGACGGGACGGCTGGGTGGTTACTGTGCAGTCACTTAGCACGCTCGACTGCACGCCCGGAGGCGATGATGGCTCTGCTCGACAAGGACGGCGTACGACTCACCGTCGAAGACACGGTCGCCACGGTGACACTGAACAATCCGGCCAAGCTAAACGCTCAGTCCCCCGCGCTCTGGCGGGCGTTGACGGAGGCCGGGCGGTTGCTGCCGGGTTCCGTGCGGGTCGTCGTCCTCCGTGGTGAGGGCAAGTCCTTCTCCGCCGGCCTCGACCGGCAGGGGTTCACGCCCGAGGGCTTCGAGGGAGAGCCGTCCTTCCTCGACCTGGCCCGGGGCTCGGACGAGCGCCTCGACGCCACGATCGCCGAGTACCAGGAGGCTTTCACCTGGTGGCGACGGAACGACATCATCACCATCGCCGCCGTACAGGGGCATGCCATCGGCGCGGGCTTCCAGCTGGCCCTCGCCTGCGATCTGCGCGTCGTCGCCGATGACGTGCAGTTCGCCATGCGCGAGACCAGTCTGGGCCTGGTGCCGGACCTGACCGGCACGCACCCGCTGGTCTCCGCCGTGGGCTACGCCCGCGCCCTGGAGATCTGCGCCACCGGCCGCTTCGTGCACGCCCCCGAGGCCGAGCGGATCGGGCTGGCCAACCTCGTCGTGCCCGCGGAGGAGCTGTCCGCGGCCGTCCAGGACCTCACCGCCGCGCTGGTCGGCGCGCCGCGGGACGCGGTGATCGAGACCAAGACCCTGCTGCGGGGCGCCGCCACCCGCTCGTACGAGGAGCAGCGCGCCGCCGAGCGCGCCGCCCAGGCCCGCCGGCTGCGGGACCTCGCGGGGCTGTCGGACTGACCCGGTCGCCGGGTCCCGTCGGGCGGGCGCGGGCAACCGCGCCTACCGTGGGTCGGGAGCGCCGTACGGCTCCGCACCCCTCGAAGGGACCCGGCATGACCGACAGCGACACCGGCAAGCCCCTCCCCGTGCCCGCCGACCGCGGCCGCACGAGCATCGCCGACGGCGTGGTCGAGAAGATCGCCGGCCTGGCCGCCCGCGAGGTGCCCGGTGTGCACGCGATGGGCGGCGGCCTGGCCCGCACCCTCGGCGCGGTCCGCGACCGGGTTCCCGGCGGCTCCGCGAAGTCCGTCTCCCGCGGGGTCAAGGCCGAGGTCGGCGAGTTCCAGACCGCCCTCGACCTGGACCTCGTCGTGGATTACGGCGTGTCGATCAGGGACGTGGCCCGGGCGGTCCGTGAGAACGTCGTCGCGGAGGTGGAGCGCATGACGGGCCTCGAAGTCGTCGAGGTCAACGTCGCGGTCACCGACGTCAAGTTGCCGGACGACGAGGACGAGGGACCGGAGACCCGGCTCCAGTAGCGCGTGGGCAAGAGCGGGGCACCCGAGAGGAGCTCACGATGAGCATGGCCGTGGCCGGGATGCTGGCCGGCATGGCACTGGGGTTCGCCGGGTACTTCGGCGGCTTCGGAGCGTTCCTGCTGGTGGCGGCGCTGGGCGCCATCGGCTTCGTGGCGGGCCGGTTCGCCGACGGCGACCTGGAACCGGGCGACTTCTTCCGGTCCCGCGACCGCGACGACCGGCACCGGTGAGCGGGTGACGCCCCCCGCTCCCGACCCCGACGACGCTTACGGCCATGCGATGGCCGAACCTGGCGCCGAGCCCGCCGCCGGGTCCCGTCCTCCGGTGGCCGCATCCGGTTCCGGGCCGGGTGCCGGACGCGCGGCCGGGTCCGGGGCCGGGTCCGCTGCGCGGCGGTCGCGGGCGGGTGCGGTGCCCGCCGGGGAGCGGGGTGCCACCCGGATCGCCGACCGGGTGGTGGCCAAGATCGCCGCCGCGGCGGCCCGCGAGGCCCTGCCCGGGCCCCCGGCCGGGAGCGCCGCGCCGCACGCCACCGTGACCGTGCACCACGACATCGCCCGGGTGCGGATCACCCTCGACCTCGGCTACCCCCGCGACATCGGGGCCGCCTGCGCCGAGGTGCGCCGGCATGTCGCCGCCCGGGTCGAGGAGTTGGCCGGCATGGCCGTGCCCGAGGTGGACATCGACGTCGAGCACCTGCACTCCGCGTACACCCGGCCCGGCGGCCGGGCGAGGCTGCGGTGAGCGCCCCGGTGCCGGTCCTCCGCAAGGAGGACGAGGAGCCGCCACCGGTGCGCGCCGCCCGGTTCCGGTCCGCCCGCCGGGTGCCGGCCGCCCTCACCGCGCTGGTGCTGCTGGCCGTGGCCGCGCTCTTCCTCTACGACACCGCGGCCGTCCGGGCGCACCGGCCCGGCATGCACTGGCGGCGGTCCCTCACCCGGACCCTGGCCGGGCACACCCTCGACGACCCGGGCGTGGTGACCGCCGCCGCCGTCCTCGTCGCCCTCGGGGTGCTCCTGCTGGTGCTCGCCGCCACCCCGGGACTGCGGGCGGTGCTGCCCATGCACGCCCCGGACCCCGCCGTGCGGGCCGGGCTGACCCGCAAGGCGGCCGCGCTGGTGCTGCGCGACCGGGCGATGGAGGTGGCCGGGGTCCGGGCGGTACGGGTCTCGGTGCGCCGGGCCCGGGTGGTGGTGCGCGCGGTGTCGCACTTCCGCGAACTGGACGAGGTACGCGCCGATCTGGACGACGTGCTCGCCGTCGGCCTGGACGAACTCGGGCTGGCGCACGCGCCGCCGGTGGACGTCCGGGTCTCCCGGCCGGCCGGGAAGGGGTGAGGCCGTGACGAACCGGCTCGCGGCGGTCAACCGGACGCTGCTCGCGCTGACCGGGCTGGTGCTGCTGGCCCTGGGCGCCGCCCTGCTCGGCGGGCTGTGGCCCTACTCGGGTCGCGGGGACGTCCTGCTCTCCGCCGAGGACCGGCGGCGCTGGACGTCCGAGGGCTGGTGGTGGTGGGTGGTCCTGCCGGTCCTCGGCGTCGTGGTGCTGCTCGCGCTGTGGTGGTTCCTCGCCCAGTGGCGGCGCTCCCGGCTGCCGGCCCTGCTGGTCGACACCGGGGACGGGGCGTACGCGCAACTGCGCGGGCACGCGCTGGAGCAGGCGATGGCCGCC
This sequence comes from Streptomyces sp. NPDC089919, assembly GCF_040684615.1. Classification (NCBI taxonomy): domain Bacteria; kingdom Bacillati; phylum Actinomycetota; class Actinomycetes; order Kitasatosporales; family Streptomycetaceae; genus Streptomyces; species Streptomyces sp. NPDC089919. The sequence continues at coordinate 36,525 of NZ_JBFBGK010000060.1, read as the reverse complement.
GAACTCGCGGCGGTGGCGGGGGTGGCCTCGGCACACGTCACCCTGCACGGCCGGCGCACCGCGCCCACCGTCCGGGTCCGCCTGCTGCTCGCCCCGCACGCCGTCCCCGCCGACGCCCTGGCAACCCTCGCCCACGAAGCCCTCACCCACGCCCGCACCTCCACGGGCCTCCCCACCCTCCCGACCGAAGCCCGCCTCCACGCCACCGACCACCACGCGAAACGGGTGACGTGACCCGGCCGTAGGCGCGCCCGCCGCCGGGGCTACGTGGGGCGGAGCCCCGCTGTCGCCTTGCGCGCAGCGGCGGTGCGGGGGCTCCGGGGCGCGGCCACGCGTACGGGACGGGCGGTTGCGCCCGGGCGCGCGTGCGCGAGGGGGGTCAGAAGCCGTGGCGGGCGCCGCCGTCGACGGGGAGCATGACGCCGGTCAGGTAGGAGGCCGCCGGCGACAGCAAGAAGGCCGCCGCCCGGCCGAACTCCTCCGGCGTCCCGTACCGCCGCAGCGGAATCTGCGCCTCGTTCGCCGTACGCGCCGCATCCGCATCGCCGGAGAGCGCATCCAGCGACCGCACCCGGTCGGTGTCGATCCGGGCCGGTAGCAGGCCGACGACGCGGATGCCCTGCGGACCCAGGTCGGCGGCGAGGGACTTGGCGAAGCCGGCGAGTCCCGGCCGCAGGCCGTTGGAGATCGTGAGGCCCGGGATCGGCTCGTGCACCGAGCCGGAGAGCACGAAGCCGATGACCCCGCCCTCGCCCAGCTCGCCCGCCGCGGCCCGGGCGAGCCGTACCGCGCCCAGGTAGACCGCGGTGAAGGCGGCCTCCCACTGCTCGTCGGTGTTGTCGGCGGCGAAGCCCGGCGCCGGCCCGCCGACGCTGACGAGCACCCCGTCGAAGCGTCCGAAGTGCTCCCGCGCCGTGCGGATCAGCCGCTGGGCGACCTCCGGGTCGGAGTTGTCGGCGGCCACCCCGACGGCGTTCGGGCCGAGTTCCGCGGCGGCCGCGGCCACCTGCTTCTCGTCCCGTCCGGAGACGACCACCTTCGCGCCGTCCGCGACCAGCTCGCGCGCGGAGGCGAAGCCGAGGCCGCGGGAGGCTCCGGTGACGACGTAGACACGGTCCTTCAGTCCAAGATCCATGCCCATATCCTGCCGTGTCCGGCCCCGGCCCGGCAGCCCCGGGCGGCGGTCAGACGGAGGCGGGTTCGGGCTCGGCCGGCGGGGCGGCGCCCTGCTCGGCGGCGGCCGCGGCCGCCTCGCGGTCGCGCTTCTCCCGGCGCACCAGGACGACCCAGCCCACCGGGACCCCGCCGCAGAACAGCCACCACTGCACGGCGTACGCCATGTGCGGGCCGATGTCGTCGTGGTCGGGCTCGGCGATCGGCTCGGGGCTGCCGTCCTTCGGCACCGGCGCGGTCAGTTCCATGTACCCGCCCAGCACCGTGCGGTGCATCAGCGCGGCCTGCTGGCTGCTGTTGATCAGCATCACCTGACGCTCCGGCAGGCCCTTGAGGTCCTTGATGCCGGAGGCGCCGCTGGTCTCGTCGGCCTTCAGTCGCCCGGTCACGGTCACCTCGCCCTTGGGGGCGGCCGGTACCGGCGGATAGGCGCGCTGGTCGTCACCGGAGTCCACCCAGCCGCGGTTGACGAGCAGCACCCGGCCGTCCTTCAGGACCAGGGGCGTCACCACGTGTACGCCGATCTTGTCGTCGTTCGAGGTGCGGCGGCGCACCACGACCTCGTGCGCGGAGTCGTACGTGCCGGTGGCCGTGATCGCCCGCCAGTAGTCGGCGCGCGGGACCTTGTGGCCGGGGGAGGTGAGCTCGGTGACCGGCACCGGCTTCGCGGTGAGGTTGTGCGCGATGAGCGCGTTCTGTGCGACCCGGTTCTCGTGGCGGTGGTACTGCCAGAAGCCCAGCTTGATCATCACGGGGATGAGGAGGAGGGCGAGGAGGGTGAGGCACACCCATTGCCGGGTCAGGACGAAGCGGTACACGCCCCTGACGGTACCCCTCGTACGGAGGACCCCGGCGCGGGGGTCCCTCCCGGGGCCGCGGGGCGGCGGGGGAGGGGCCCCGGGGCCGGGGTCCGTACGGCGGTGGGTCTCACAGCGGGGCGCGTCCGCGCCCGGCCGGTCTGGCAGCTGCTCGGGTCCGCGCCCGGCCGGTGTCACACCCGGTCGACGATGCCCGCCTTCCCCTCGGCCCGGGCGCAGTGGGCTCCGCAGAACCACTGGCCCTCGACCTCGACGCCCTGTCCGATGATCTGGACCCGGCAGTGTTCGCAGATGGGCGCCATGCGGTGGATGGCGCAGGAGAAGCAGTCGAAGACGTGCACCGCGCCCTGCGCGTGCACCTCGAAGGACATGCCGTAATCGTTTCCGCAGACCTCGCAACGTGCCATGCGCCACAGGGTGGGTCCAGCGGGCCGGGGCGGGCGAGCGGGCGCCGGGCGAGTCGCCGCACGGTCACCCGTCTGCCGGAGCCACGTCCCGCAGCAGGTGGGTGAAGGCCGCCTCGTCGACGACGGGGGTCCCGAAGGACTTGGCCTTGACGGTCTTGGAGGTGGCCGAATCCGGGTCGTTGGTCACCAGCAGGCTGGTGAGCCGGGACACGCTCGTGGCGATGTGCAGCCCCGCCTCCACGGCGCGGTCCTCCAGCAGCTCCCGCTCCACGGAGGTGTCACCCGAGAAGGCGACCCGCATGCCCTGCTTGAGGGGCCGGCCGTCCTCGTACCGCCCCGGGTTCGGGTAGGGGCAGGCCGGGCGCTTGCGCGAGGGGCGCCAGCTGACGGGCCGGTAGGCGGCCTGGTGCCCCACCCGGGGCGCGGCGGCCGCGTCCGACCACTCGGTCAGCGGCCGGCACTCCAGCAGCGGCAGCCGGACCCCGCCCTCCGCGGCGGCGTGCAGCGAGGGCCGGAAGGCCTCGGCCAGCACCCGGGCGTCGTCGAGGGCGTGGTGGGCGCGCTGCTGGACCACGCCGAAGTGGGCGGCCAGCGACTCCAGCTTGTGGTTGGGCAGCGGCAGCCGCAGCTCCTTCGACAGCGCGATGGTGCACAGCCGCTGCCGGACCGGCGCGGCCCCCTCGGCCCGGGCGTACTCGCGGGCGATCATCTGCCAGTCGAACATGGCGTTGTGCGCGACCAGCACGCGGTCCGCCAGCTTCTCGGCGAACTCCTCGGCGATGTCCTTGAACAGCGGCGCGCCCTCGAGGACGTCACTGGTCAGGCCGTGGATCCAGACCGGGCCCGGGTCGCGCTGCGGATTGACGAGCGTGTACCAGTGGTCTTCCACGTTGCCCTGCGCGTCGAGCCGGTAGACGGCCGCGGACACTATCCGGTCCTCGCGCGCGAGCCCGGTGGTCTCCACGTCGACGACCGCGTACCCCTGCGGGTACGCGGCCGGCCAGGTCGTCTCTGCGGTCGTGCGGTCGTCGAGCATGGTCACAGAGGATACGGGCCCCCGCTGACACCCCACGCCCCGAACCCCGCAAGAGGGGCCCGGGCGGGCGGGTTCCGGCCGCCGCCGGCGCGTGGCCCTCGTCACCCCTCGCCCCTCCGCTCCTCCTTCGGGTCCTCCTTCAGCAGGGATTCGGCCAGGGCCCGGACCGAGAGGAGGAAGAGGCGTTCGGGGTCGACGGGGCGGGACAGGGCGCGGGTCAGGGCCGGGTCGGCGGGGGTGGCCGCGTGCCAGAGGTCGGCTTCGGCGGGGGATTGGAGGGGGGAGCGTTCGCGGTTGCGCTCGACCAGGACGAAGCCGACGATCTGGAACTGGACCGCCCGGACCGCGGCGGCGGCGCGGGCGCCCCGCAGCCCGGCCGCGTGCACCTCGTGGACCAGGGCCTGCTGGGCGGGCAGGAACATCCGCTCGGTCAGCCCCCGCTCGTGCACCATCGCGATCAGGTGGGGCCGCTCGCGCAGCTCCCGGCGCAGGCTCCGGGCCACCGAGACCACCCGGTCGGCGGGGGTGCGGCCGGTGGGCCGGATCGCGCCCATGTCCTGGACGGTCCGCTCGACGAGGGCGTCGAGGAGTTGTTCGCGGTTGCCGACGTGCCAGTAGATCGAGGTGACGGCGGTGCCCAGCTCGGCGGCGAGCTTGCGCATGGTCAGGGCGCCTGGGCCGTGCCGTTTGACCAGCCCGGCCGCCGCCGCCAGCACCTGTTCGCGGGTGAGCGGGTTTCGGGTCATCGGATCCCCCACATCTGTCACTCCGTCAGTTCTGGTGCGTGCAGCCCTCTTTACCCTTCATCGGGGTCGGTGTAACTGTGTTACAGAACCGACGACGAAGGGGTGGTGCACCCATGGCACGCGTACGGTACGGAGCGCGCACCGAGGCCGAGATCGCCGCGTCGCGCGAGAAGAGCTCCAAGCTCCCGGACATCTGGTCCACCGGTGTGGTGGCGGTCTGGGAGACCGATCCCGATGTGGTGGCCGCGGTCCTGCCGCCGCCGCTCAAGCCCGCCGAACGCCCGCTGGTGCGGGCCAACATCAGCACCGTCGACCTGCCGGGCTATCCGCTCGGCGCCGGCTCGGTGGCGGTGGCCGCCGAGCACGACGGGGTCTCCGGCTGGTACCCGCTGGTGATGCCGATGACCCTGGAGCGGGCCCTGACCGGCGGCCGCGAGGTCTTCGGCGAGCCCAAGAAGCTGGGCGAGGTCACCGTCGAGCGGGACGGCCTCGTCGTCCGCGCCACGCTGGCCCGGCACGGCATCGCCTTCGTGGAGGTGCGCGGCGCGGTGGACCGCGAGCTGCCGCCTCCGGAGCCGGCCCAGAAGACCGACTTCTACTTCAAGTTCCTCCCGGCCGTGGACGGTTCCGGCTTCGACGGCGACCCGGTGCTGGTGCACTGCACCCGCAACGAGAAGGTCCGCAAGCTGGAGCACATCACCGGTGACGTGGTGCTCCGCGAGTCCATGTTCGACCCGGTGGCCGACCTCCCGGTACGCCGGCTGGTGGAGATCACCATCGGCGAGAAGACCACCGACCAGCAGGGCCGGGTGGTCGAGCGGGTCAGCGCCCAGGCGCTCCTGCCGTACCTCCACCAGCGCTACGACGACCCCCAGCAGGCCTACGACGCGCCGCCGGCCGGCTCGGAAGGCGGTGCCTGAGATGGAACTCGTACCCGGACAGGTGGCCGTGGTCACCGGCGCGGCCAGCGGCATCGGGCTCGCCATGGCCCGCCGGTTCGCCGCCGAGGGGCTGCGGGTGGTGCTCGCCGACGTCGAGGAGGCGGCCCTGCGCAAGGCGGCCGACGAACTCGCGGCCGACGGCGCCGAGGTGCTGGCCCGTCAGGTAGACGTCAGCGAGCGGGAGTCCGTCCTCGCCCTCGCCGACGCGGCGTACGAGGCCTTCGGTGCGGTGCACGTGCTCTGCAACAACGCCGGGGTCGGCTCCGGCGCCGAGGGCCGGATGTGGGAGCACGAGCCCAACGACTGGAAGTGGGCCTTCTCCGTCAACGTCTGGGGCGTCTTCCACGGCATCCAGGCCTTCGTCCCCCGGATGCTGGCCGGCGGGCAGCCCGGGCACGTGGTCAACACCTCCTCCGGCGACGGCGGCATCGCGCCCCTGCCCACCGCCTCCGTCTACGCCGTCACCAAGGCCGCCGTGGTCACCATGACCGAGTCCCTGTACGCCCACCTCAAGGCGGAGGGCGCCGCGGTCGCCGCCTCGGTGCTCTTCCCCGGGCCGCACATGCTGCGCACCGGACTGTGGGAGTCCCACCGCAACCGGCCCGACCGGTACGCCAAGGAGCGCCCCCGCAAGACCCCGTACCGCAGCATCGACCAGTACGAGGCGGCGATGAAGCAAGCCGGTCACGAGGTGGAGTTCACCCCGGTGGAGGACGTGGCCGACCACGTGGTCGACGGCATCCGCGCCGGCCGCTTCTGGATGCTCCCGGACAGCGAGCACAGCGACCGCCAGATCCGCGCCCGGTCGCAGTCGATGCTCGACCGCGCCAACCCCGCCTACCTGGAAAGCTTCATCCTCGACTGAGGGGTGCACCGTGACCGACGACAGCACGACTTCACCTGCCGCCGCCTACGACGACCCGTACCTGATCATCTCCTCCGACTGCCATGCGGGCCTCCCCACCGAGCAGTACCGCCCCTACCTCGACTCCCGCTTCCACCCGCAGTTCGACGAGTTCCTGGGCCAGCGCGACGCCCGCCGCGAGGAGGCCACCCGGCTCGGGATCCGCAACGAGGCCTTCGCCGAGAAGTGGTTCCACGACAATGAGGAAGGCCTCAAAGGCGGTTGGGACAGTGCCCAGCGGCTGAAGGAGCTCGACGGCGACGGGGTGGCCGCCGAGGTGGTCTTCCCCGACGCGGACGCTGTGGACAGCCAGACCGCCGCCCCCTTCGGCGTGGGCCTGGGCCTCTCCGGCGACCAGGACCCGGAGCTCGGCATGGCGGGCGCCCAGGCGCACAACCGCTGGCTGGCCGAGTTCGTCGGGCAGCACCCCGAACGCCACTGCGGCGTCGCCCTGTTGCCCATCACCGGCGATCCGGACAAGGTCGTCGCGGAGGTGTACCGGGCCAAGGAGTCCGGCCTCGGCGCCCTGATGATCCCCTCGATGTGGGTGGACCGGGCGCCGTACCACGACCGGCGCTACGACCGGGTCTGGGCGGCGGCGGCCGAGACCGCCATGCCGATCGTCACCCACTCCGGCGCGGCCCCCCGCCACGAGTACGGCGACCACCTGGGCATCTACGTCTCCGAGGTCACCTGGTGGCCGGCCCGGCCGCTGTGGTTCCTGCTCTGGTCCGGGGTCTTCGAGCGCCACCCCGGTCTCAAGTTCGGTGTCGCCGAGTCCGGTTGCTGGTGGCTGCCCAACCAGTTGTGGTTCATGGACCGGCTCTACCTCGGCGCGCACGGCGGCAAGAAGCTGTCCCCCTTCGCCGAGTTGAAGCGGCCGCCGAGCGAGTACCTGGACCGCCAGGTGTTCGTCTGCGCCACCAACACCAAGCGGCGCGAGCTGGCCCAGCGGTACGAGATCGGTGTGGACAACATCCTGTGGGGCTCGGACTTCCCGCACCCCGAGGGCACCTGGCCCAACACCCGTACCTGGCTGCGGAACACCTTCCACGACATCCCGGTGGCGGAGACCCGCCGGATGCTGGGGCTGGCGGCGGCCGAGGTCTTCGGCTTCGACACCGGCAAGCTCGCCCCGATCGCCGCCCGGATCGGCCCGACCCCGGCCGAGCTCGGCCAGTCGCCCGACCAGGCCGCCGTCGAGGCCTCCTGGGCCCGCTCGCGCGAGGTCGGCCGGCACTGGCTGACCGAGCACGACTTCCCGGTGCTGGGGGCGGACCGGTGACCGGGGCCGACCCGGCCGGCGAGGACCGGTACACCGTCGTCTCCGCGGACTGCCACGCGGGCGCGGACCTGCTGGACTACAAGCCGTACCTGGAGAAGAAGCACCACGACGAATTCGACGCCTGGGCGGCCACCTACGTCAACCCGTACGAGGACCTGCTCGCGGACACCGCCGACCGGAACTGGAACTCCGACCGGCGGCTGGCCGAGCTGGCGGCGGACGGCGTGGTCGCCGAGGTGGTCTTCCCCAACACCATCCCGCCGTTCTTCCCCAAGGCCTCCCTGATGGCCCAGCCGCCCACCCGGGACGAGTACGAGCAGCGCTGGGCCGGGCTCCAGGCGCACAACCGCTGGCTGGCGGAGTTCTGCGGGCGGGCGCCGGGCCGCCGGGCCGGGGTGGCGCAGATCCTGCTCAACGACGTCGACGCGGCGGTCGCCGAGATCCGCCGGACCCGCGAGGAGGGGCTGACGGGCGGCATCCTGCTGCCGGGCGTGCCGCCCGGCTCGCCGGTGCCCGAGCTCTACTCGCAGGCGTACGACCCGATCTGGGCGGTCTGCGCCGAGCTGGACGTGCCGGTCAACCACCACGGCGGTTCGGCCTCGCCGCCGCTGGGTGACGAGCCGGCGGCCCGGGCGGTGTTCATGGTGGAGACCACGTGGTTCTCGCACCGGGCGCTGTGGCACCTGATCTTCGGCGGGGCCTTCCGGCGCCACCCCGCGCTGAAGCTGGTCCTGACCGAGCAGGGCTCGGGGTGGATCCCGGGCGTGCTCGACATGCTGGACTACTACCACGGCCGGCTGGTCTCCGCCGCGACCCGGGCCGCCACCGCCGAGTCCAAGTTCGGGGCGGGGCTGGCGGATTCGATGGGCAAGGGCCCCGGCCAGGTCTGGCGGGACAACTGCTTCGTCGGCGCCAGCTTTATGCGGCCGCACGAGGTCCCGCTCCGGGACCGGATCGGCCTCGACAAGATCATGTGGGGCAGCGACTACCCGCACGACGAGGGCACCGCCCCCTACACCCGCGAGGCCCTGCGCATCGCCTACGCGGGACTGCCGCGGGAGGAGGTCGCGGCCATGGTGGGCGGCAACGCCGCCCGGGTCTACGGCTTCGACCTCCCGGCCCTGGACGCCCTGGCCGCCGTCCACGGCCCGACCGTCGCCGAGATCTCCGCCCCGCTGACGGAGGTCCCGGCCGACGCCACCAGCCCGGCCTTCGCGAAGGGGGGCTCGGTCCGGGTGTGGTGACGGGCCCCCGCCGGGGCGGCTCCCTCCTAGAGGAGTTGGAGCCGCCCCGGCGGGAGCACTTCCCCGCCGCGCACCTCGGTGCCGGTGCCGAGGAGGCGGATGGTCACGTCCGGCCGGCCGGCGAACGGCGCGAGGTCCACGGTGCCGCAGGCGCTCAGGCCGAGGAGGGTGAGCCCCTCAAGGCTCGCCAGGTTTCGCACCGTGCCCTCGGGGAGCCGGCAGTCGCTGAGGAACACCCGTTGCAGGTCGGGGAAGCGCAGGACGTCGTCGGGCTGCAGTCCGTGGCAGTGGACCAGCTGCAGGAACATGAGGTCGGGAACCTGGGCCCGGGCGCGCAGTTGGGCCAGCTGGTGGTTGCCGCTGATGGTCAGGGAGGTCAGGCCGGGCCAGCGCTCCAGCCCGTCGAGGAACGTGGGCTCCGTGCCCTCGTACAGCCACAGCGCGGTCAGGCCGGTCAGTCCGGGCAATTCGCCGACCGAACCGAACCGCCCGGTCGAGCTGAGTCCGACCGAGGTGAGTCCGGGCAGCGCCGCCAGTACGTCCAGGCGCGCTCGTTGGCTGCCCATCAGGAAGAGGCTGGTGAGCGGCAGCCCGGAGAGCGGGGTGAGGTCCTCCACGGCCGGACACTGCAGGCTCAGGTGGTGCAGTCCGCTCAGCTGGGCCAGTGGCCCGAGGTCGGTCAGCCCGGGCGACTCCAGCACGTACAGCATCCCCAGGCCCTCGTGGGTGGCCACTTCGGGGGGAATCCGGACCGCATCGAACAGCCGGAGCCCGCGGAAGCCGCGCAGCCGGTCGAGACAGGCCAGTTGCTCGGGGGTGCGCACGGACAGCAGGGCGTGCTCGGCCGTGATCCCCGACAGCACCTCGGCGGCGTAGGTCTCCGGGTCGAAGGAGCCCCAGGCCGCATCGAGTTCGGCGAGCGGCTCGCCGCGCCCGTCGCCGCGCAGCCTTCGGATGAATGCCAACGCCCGGTCTCCTCCCACCGCCGCCGCAGTCCGGATGCACGCCGCCGCCTCCCCGGCGCTGAGGCCGCCGCTCGGCAGCAGGTCCAGCACCAGCTCACCGGCCTTGGCCAGCTCCTCCGCTTGCGCAATGGTGCGGGGCGGCAGCAGGTCCGCCGTCCGGGACGTCACCTCTTCCCGGACCGCCGGGTCCAGTTCCGGCGCGTGTTCCAGGCACGCCGCGGCCAGAAGGACCAGGCGGTTGCGGGCGCTCTTGACGCGGTCAGCGCGCTTGAGGAGGCCCCGCAGGATGCGGGTGCGCTCGTCGGGGCGGGCGTGGCCCACGGCCATTCGGACCACGTCGTCCCAGGTGTCGTCCTGCGCGTTCTTCACCAGCACGCCGAAGTCCCGGGACTCCACCGCCGCCTTGGCCCCCAGGTAGTCCTGGAAGGTCCGGTGGACGAAGTCGACCGAACCCGCCACCGGCTCGCGCAGCAGCCCGCTGCGGACCAGCAGGTGGGCGAAGACCTGTTCCGCGTCCCCCTGCTCCCGCACTTGCGGCATCGAGTCCAGCCACTCCGCCACCAGCGCGACCGCCTCGTCCAAGCCCGCCTCCACCTGGCCGTTGCGGATCAGCCAGTACGCGAACCGCTGGAGCAGCAGGATCTGTTCGTCGCGGGTGAGGCAGACCCCCTCGACCCCGCCGATCTCCCGCTCGGTGTCCCGGCGTACCAGCAGCATGTCGAGCGCCGCGTCGTACAGCTCCTTGCGCGCGCGGGGGAGATGCATGCGGCGGTCCCGGTTCAGGGCGCACAGCAGTGCGCACATCAGGGGGTTCGTCGCCAGCCGCCCCAGGTCCCGGCGGGCCGAGATCGCCTCCCGCAGCGAGGCCTCGTAGGAGTCGAGGTCCTCCCGCTCCGCACCGGGCTCCGCCCGGGCCGCCGCGTGCCAGTGCGCGATGAACGAGCCGACGTCCTCGCGCTCCATGGGCAGCAGGGTGTGCGGGACGAAGCCCGTTCCGGCGAGCCAGTCCTCCGGAACCGCCGACGGGCGGGTGGTCACCACGTACCGGGCCTTCGGGAAGGCGGCGACCAGCGAGCGCAGCCAGACCTCGGTGCGGTTGCGCAGCCGCTGCGGGACCTCGTCCACACCGTCCACCAGCACCAGGGCCCGGCCACCGAGCATCAAGGCCTCCACCCAGCCGGGCGGCGCGGACATCGGCACCCCGGTGGCCCGCAGGAACCCTTCCGGCAGCGGCAAGGCGTCCGCCGTGGTGAATGCCCGCAGCCGCAGCACGAAGGGCACACACCCGGCCCACGGACCACCGCCCCGCTGCCGGGCCGCGTTGACGGCGAGCCATTGGAGCAGTGTGCTCTTGCCGGAACCGGCCGGGCCGCGCAGCAGTACCCGGTCCGCCGCGCCGAGGGCCCGCTCCGCCTTCACCGTGCTCTGCTGCGGGACCGGCTCGCCCGGATGCGGCCAGTGCTGCTCGCCGCTCACCGCCAAGCTGATGTACGCCAGGTCCAGCGGCCACTCCTCGCGCCGCCGGCCGGTGGTCAGCCCGAAGAGCTGGAGGCGGCCATGGGTCTCGGCGAGATACCGGGTGTACCGGGCCTCGAAGGCGTGCACCGCCCCGTCGGCGGGTTCCGCGAGCCGGTCCAAGGACCGCTGCAACTCGCCTGTGCGGCGGACGAGTTCGACATCGGCCCGGGCGCCGAACGATGGCATCGTCGTGAGGTACTCGACGGCGTGCGTACAGGCGGTCAGGATCAGCTCCCGGCACACCGCTTCCGCGGCCGTACTCAGCCCCGCGCCGTTCGGCACGGCCAACCGTGCCGCGAGCCGCGCCGGATCCAGGTCGGCCGCGAACGCGGCTCCGGCGTCCATCGCCCCCGGCCCCGCGAAGGCGTCGGCGACCGCGTCGAGGGCCGCCAGCCGCTCGTGTTCCGGCAGCCGGTCGACCGCGCCGCCCAGCCGCGCCGCAAGATCCGCTGCGAGCCCCCGCAGCTCGGCCCCGCCGAGCTCCGCGGGCCGCTGCCAGCGCCGGGCCGGCCGTACCGGGTCGTTCGTGAGCCCCGCCCCCGGGACCTGCCCGAGTCGCGCCCGGTACAGCCAGCCCGCCGCCTTCGCCGCCGTTCGTAAGACGGCCGTCTCGATCCCCGTCATCCCCCGGTCCCTCCCCTGGAACGCCTGCCGGCCACTATCCCGCGAACCGCCGGTAACCCCGGCGGATACCGATCGGTAACAACCCCTGGCGGCCGGGCGGGGGCGGCCCTATCGTGCGCTCATGCCGAATCTGCCGAACGTGGTGCTGTGGTCCATACCGGCCTTCGTGCTGCTCACGGTGGTGGAGGCGGTCAGCTACCGGCTCCGGCCCGACGAGGAGGCCGCCGGGTACGAGCCGAAGGACGCGGCCACCAGCATCGGCATGGGTCTGGGCAGCCTCTTCTTCGACGCGCTGTGGAAGGTCCCGGTCGTCGCGCTCTACGGCGGGCTCTACGCACTGACCCCGCTGCGGGTGCCGCTGCTGTGGTGGACCGTCCCGCTGCTGCTGCTCGGCCAGGACCTCTGCTACTACTGGCAGCACCGCGGGCACCACGTCGTGCGCGTCCTGTGGGCCAGCCACGTCGTCCACCACAGCAGCCGGCGCTTCAACCTCAGCACCGCACTGCGCCAGCCCTGGACCGGCCTCACCTCCTGGCCGTTCTACCTGCCGCTGATCGCCCTGGGCATGCACCCGGCGGTGCTGGCCTTCTGCTCCTCCGTCAGCCTCGTCTACCAGTTCTGGATCCACACCGAGCGCATCGACCGGCTGCCGCGGCCCGTCGAGTACGTCTTCAACACCCCCTCGCACCACCGGGTCCACCACGCCTCCCAGGGCGGCTACCTGGACCGCAACTACGGCGGGATCCTGATCGTCTGGGACCGGCTCTTCGGGTCCTTCGCGGCCGAGACGGAGCGGCCCGTCTACGGCCTGACGAAGAACATCGAGACGTACAACCCGCTGCGGGTCGCCACCCACGAGTACGCCGCGATCGCCCGGGACCTGCGGGCCGCGGCCGGCTGGCGCGAGCGCGCCGGCCGGCTCTTCGGCGGCCCCGGCTGGCAGCCCGCCCCGGCCGCCCACTCCCCGGCGCCCGCCCCGCCGTCCCCGCCGCACGCACCACCCGCACCGAGCGCCACGGAGGCCCCCGCATGACCACCGCCACCTCTCCCGGGTCCGCCGGGCCCCGGATCCCCTCGTGGGCGCAGCCCCGGCTCGCCGGGCGGCGGGAGGCGGTGGCCCGGGGGCTGCGCACCGCCTTCTTCGCGGTCGGCGGCCTCGACCTGGTCAGCCTGCTGGCCGGCTGGCACCCGGGCCACCTGGCCGCCAAGCCGCTGCTCATGCCGCTCCTGATGGCGTACGTACTGACCCGCCGGGGCCCGTACCCGCTGCTGGCCGCGCTGGGCTTCGGCTGGGGCGGGGACCTGGCGCTGCTCTTCGACGCCGACGCGGCCTTCCTCGTCGGCATGGCCTCCTTCGCCCTGGGCCACCTCTGCTACCTGTTCCTCTTCGGCCGGGTCCGGACCGACCCGCTCGTCGGGGCGGCGTACGGGCTGGCCCTGGTCACCACGGTCGTCCTGCTGTGGCCCGGGCTCCCCGGGGAGCTGCGGATCCCGGTGGCCGTGTACAGCCTGCTGCTCACCGCGATGGCCTACCGGTCCGGGGCGCTGGGACGGACCGCCGCGCTGGGCGGCGCGCTGTTCATGCTCTCCGACACCCTCATCGCCACCGGGGTCGCCGACTGGCCGCAGCCGCCCCGCCCGGACTTCTGGATCATGCTCACCTACCTGGCGGCCCAGTACCTGCTGGCCACCGGAGCCCTCGCCGCGGGCCGGGCGTACGGTAGGGAGGTCACACCCGACTGAGCTTGAGGAACGCGAAACATGCGCGCCACTGTCATCCACGCCCCCCACGACATCCGCGTGGAGGAGGTGCCCGACGCCGCCGTCCGAGAGCCCCAGGACGCCGTGGTCCGGGTCCTGCGCGCCTGCATCTGCGGCAGCGACCTGTGGGCCTACCGCGGGGAGGCCCAGCGCCAGCCCGGCCAGCGGATCGGCCACGAATTCCTCGGCATCGTCGAGGAGACCGGCTCCGAGGTCTCCGGCTTCCGGGCCGGCGACCTGGTCGTCGCGCCGTTCATGTGGTCGGACGGCACCTGCGACTACTGCCGCGAGGGCCTGCACACCTCCTGCGTGCACGGCGGCTTCTGGGGTTCGGTGGGCTACGACGGCGGCCAGGGCGAGGCCGTCCGGGTCCCGCACGCCGACGGCACGCTGGTGAAGCTGCCCGCCGAGGCGGCCGGTGACGACCACCTGCTGACCTCGCTGCTGGCGCTCTCCGACGTCATGGGCACCGGCCACCACGCCGCCCTGGGCGCCGGCGTGGCCAAGGGCTCGACCGTGGCGGTCGTCGGCGACGGCGCGGTCGGCCTGTGCGGCGTGCTCGCCGCCAAGCGGCTGGGCGCCGAGCGGATCATCGCCCTGGGCCGGCACACCGCCCGCACCGACATCGCCAAGCTCTTCGGTGCCACCGACGTGGTCGCCGAGCGCGGCGAGGCCGCCGAGGCCGCCGTCCGCGAGCTGACCGGCGGCCAGGGCGCGCACTCCGTCATCGAGGCCGTGGGCACCGAGCAGTCCATGCGCACCGCCGTCAACATCACCCGCGACGGCGGCGCCATCGGCTACGTCGGCGTCCCGCACGGCAGCGGCACCGGCCTGGACCTCGGCGTGATGTTCGACCGCAACATCACCCTGCGCGGCGGGGTGGCCCCGGTCCGCGCGTACATCCCCGAGCTGCTGGCCGACGTCCTGTCGGGCGCCATCGACCCGGCCCCGGTCTTCGACCGCGCCGTCACCCTGGACGAGGTGCCGGCCGGCTACCGCGCCATGGACGACCGCAGCGCCCTCAAGGTGATCATCGCGCCCTGAGGCGGGCGCACCGCGCGCAGCGGGGGCCGGGCGGATGATCCGCCCGGCCCCCGTGCCGTTCCTAGCCCTCGCGGACTACCACTTCACAGCCTTGAGCGCGTTGACCACGCCCCAGCCGTAGTAGCCCGTCTGGGGACCGTAGCTCTCGCAGTTGCTCGCGTCGCGCAGGGCGCCCGCGGCGTCGTAGATCTGCTCGGGGCAGTCGGTCTGGTCCGCCTCGGCCTTCAGCAGCGCCTGCACCTGCGCCGGGCGCAGGTTCGGGTGCTTGCTCTTGATCAGTGCCGCGACGGCCGCCACGTGCGGGCCGGCCATCGAGGTGCCCTGCTTGTAGCCGTAGCCCCCGCCCGGCAGGGTGGAGAGCACCCGGCCGTTCTGGTCGGGGGTGTCCGGGATCTGCCACTTGTCGCCACCGGGGGCGGCGACGTCGATGACACCGAGGCCGAAGCTCGAGTAGTACGAGCGCAGGCCCTGGTCACCGGTGGCCGAGACGGACACGACGCCCGGCAGCTGGGTGGGGATGTCCAGGCACTTGTGCGGGTCGATGGTGCGGTCGGCCGGGGTGGCGTCGTCCGGGCTGGTGTTGTCGACGATGGAGTCGCTCGCCAGGTCCCAGTCCGAGTTGCCGGCCGAGGCCACGCTGAGCGTGCCCTTCTTCTCGGCGTAGGCGGTCGCCCGGCCGACGGCGTCCACGAGGGCCTTCTGGTCCTCGTCGTCCTTGCAGTTGAAGTACCAGGGGTCCATGTAGTAGCTGTTGTTCGTCACCTCGATGCCGTGCTCGGCGGCGAAGACGAAACCGCAGACCACGGCCTCGGCGTAGAAGAGGCTGGTGCCCGGCTCGCTGACCTTGATGCCGGCGACCTTCACGCCCGGCGCGATGCCGCTGACGCCGATGCCGTTGCGGGCCGCGGCGATGGTGCCCGCCACGTGCGTGCCGTGGTCGCTGCCGTCGGCGTAGGGCCGCCAGGCGCCGTCGGTCTGGTCGGCGACACCGCCGACGCAGTTGGCCGACTGCTCCTTGGAGAAGTTGGGGGCCAGGTCGGGGTGGGTGTCGTCGACACCCGTGTCGATCACGCCGACCGTGACGTTCGGGCTGCCAATGTTGATTTTGTGCGCCTCGTCGGCCTTGATCTTCCGAAGATCCCACTGGTTGGGCTCCAGCGGCTCCTGGCCGGGGCCGGCCTCCGCCGCGGCCTTGGCGGCCTGGGCGTCGGTCAGCACCTCGGTGCTGCCCTCTTCGGTGGTCTGTACGACCGACAGCGGCGCGGTGCGGGTGGCGCCGGCGGAGCTGACGCCCTTCGCGAGGCGGATCTGCTTCGCGAAGTCGGGGTTCTGGGAGTGCACGACGACGACGCCGATCTGCTCATAGGCAGTCACCACGGTGCCACCCGCGGCCTCGATCGCCTTCGTCACCTGCTTGGCCGTACCCGGGCCGGTGCGGCTCAGGTTGACCACGTACGAGAGCTTCGGGCCGACGGTGTTCGCGGCGGTGGCGGCCGGGCCGTCCAGGGTGGCGGCCGAGGCCGACATCCCGGGGAGGAAACCGAGCGAGGCCGTGAGCGCCAGACCGACCGGCACCGCGAGCAGGCGGCGGCGTCCGGATCCCAGATGAGCCATGGGTTCTCCACATCATCCGTGAAAAAGCCGTCCTGACGCAGGTTGCGTTGGACGGGTACATGACGAGTGAAGCTAGCGCCGATCTTCCCGCTCGAGCAATGAATTCCGAAAGAAAAATCGGGCGTTGAACCGTCTTTCCCCGCCGGCCGTGCCCTTGACAGGGGGAACGGCCCGTTCCATCCCCCCACGGAGGTCGTTTTGTCCGTCGTCCCCACCGCACCCGCTGAGCAAGGAGACTCCGTGAGCACCGAAGCACCCCCGCCCCCCGGCGGCACGCGCCCGGCCGCCCCCACCGCGCAGGAGTTCGCGGCCGTCCAGCAGAGCCCCGAGTTCGCCGAACTCCGCCGCTCCTACCGCTCCTTCGCCTTCCCGCTCACCGTGGCCTTCATCGCCTGGTACCTGCTGTACGTCCTGCTGTCCAACTACGCGGGCGGCTTCATGGGGACCAAGCTCTTCGGCAACATCAACGTGGCCCTGGTCCTCGGCCTCGCCCAGTTCGCCAGCACCTTCCTGATCGCCTGGTGGTACTCCCGGCGCGCCGCGACCGTCCTGGACCCGCAGGCCGAGGCCATCAAGTCCCGGATGGAGGGCGGCGCATGAGCGGCCTCCTCCTCGCGGCGCCGGCCGACGTGCCGCTCGCGGCCGGCGCCTCCGAGCACCGCCCGCTGATCATCACGCTCTTCGGGCTGTTCGTCGTCGCGACCCTGGTCATCACCGTCTGGGCCGGCCGGCAGACCCGCGGCGCGGCCGACTTCTACGCCGGTGGCCGCCAGTTCACCGGCTTCCAGAACGGCCTGGCCATCTCCGGCGACTACATGTCCGCCGCGTCCTTCCTCGGCATCACCGGCGCCATCGCCCTCTTCGGCTACGACGGCTTCCTCTACTCGATCGGCTTCCTGGTGGCCTGGCTGGTGGCGCTGCTGCTGGTGGCCGAGCCGCTGCGCAACTCCGGCCGGTACACGATGGGCGACGTGCTGGCGTACCGGATGCGCCAGCGCCCGGTCCGCACCGCCGCGGGCACCTCGACCATCGTGGTCTCGATCTTCTACCTGCTCGCGCAGATGGCGGGCGCGGGCGCCCTGGTCTCGCTGCTGCTCGGCATCACCAGCGACGGCGGGAAGATCGCGATCGTCGCCGCGGTCGGCGTCCTCATGATCGTCTACGTCACCATCGGCGGCATGAAGGGCACCACCTGGGTCCAGATGGTCAAGGCCGTCCTGCTCATCGCCGGCACCCTGCTCATCACCTTCCTGGTGATGCTCAAGTTCGACTTCAGCGTCTCCGAACTCCTCGGCCGGGCCGCCGAGAACAGCGGCAAGGGCGCGCACTTCCTCGAGCCCGGCCTGAAGTACGGCAAGGACGCCACCACCAAGCTCGACTTCCTGTCGCTGGGCCTGGCGCTGGTCCTCGGCACCGCCGGCCTGCCGCACATCCTGGTGCGCTTCTACACCGTCCCCACCGCGAAGGCCGCCCGCAAGTCCGTGAACTGGGCCATCGGCATCATCGGCGCCTTCTACCTGATGACCATCGCGCTGGGCTTCGGCGCCGCGGCCCTGATCAGCCCGGCCGACCTCACCGACCCCGCCAAGGGCGGCCACAAGGCCGGCACCACCGCCGCCCCCATGCTCGCCCAGGTGCTCGGCGGCGGTACCGACTCCAACGGCGGCGCGGTCCTGCTCGCGGTGATCTCCGCGGTGGCCTTCGCGACCATCCTCGCGGTGGTCGCCGGCCTGACCCTGGCCTCCTCCTCGTCCTTCGCGCACGACCTGTACGTGAACGTGATCCGCAAGGGCGAGGCCACCGAGCAGGAGGAGGTCCGGGCCGCCCGCTGGGCCACCGTCGGCATCGGCGCGGTCGCCATCGTCCTCGGCGCCCTCGCCCGGGACCTGAACGTCGCCGGCCTGGTCGCCCTCGCCTTCGCGGTGGCCGCCTCCGCGAACCTGCCCACCCTGCTCTACAGCCTCTTCTGGAAGCGCTTCACCACCCGGGGCGCGCTGTGGTCCATCTACGGTGGCCTGATCTCGTCGGTGGTCCTCGTCCTCTTCTCCCCGGTCGTGTCCGGAAAGCCCACCTCGATGTTCAAGGGCGTCGACTTCTACTGGTTCCCGTTGGAGAACCCCGGCATCATCTCCATCCCGCTGGGCTTCCTCCTCGGCTGGCTGGGCACGGTCCTCTCCAAGGAGGAGGCCGACCCCCAGAAGTACGCGGAACTCGAGGTCCGCTCCCTCACCGGCACGGGTGCCCACTGACACCGTCCGTTCACCCAGCGTGGCCGCGTCGTAGGTCCGTACGACGCGGCCGCGCCACGTCTCGTTCCTTTGGGCATCCCGCCAAGACACACCCGTCGCGTAGGCTCGAACACGTAGCAGTACCTCTACTGATCCGGACACGGGAGGGGCCCGCAGTGCTCATCGACACCTACGGCCGAGTGGCCACCGACCTGCGTGTCTCGCTCACCGACCGCTGCAACCTCCGCTGCACCTACTGCATGCCGGAGGAAGGCCTGCAGTGGCTGGCCAAGCCCGACCTGCTGACCGACGACGAGATCGTCCGGCTGATCGGGATCGCGGTCACCGAGCTCGGCATCAAGGAGGTCCGCTTCACCGGCGGCGAGCCCCTGCTGCGCCCGGGCCTGGTGGGCATCGTCGAGCGCTGCGCCGCACTGACCCCGCGCCCCCGGATGTCGCTGACCACCAACGGCATCGGCCTCAAGCGCACCGCCGCCGCCCTCAAGGCCGCCGGCCTGGACCGGGTCAACGTCTCCCTGGACACCCTGCGCCCCGAGGTCTTCAAGACCCTGACCCGGCGCGACCGCCACCACGACGTCATCGACGGCATGGCCGCGGCCCGCGAGGCCGGCCTCACCCCCGTCAAGGTCAACGCCGTCCTGATGCCCGGGCTCAACGCCGACGAGGCCCCCGACCTGCTGGCCTGGGCCGTGGAGAACGGCTACGAGCTGCGCTTCATCGAGCAGATGCCGCTGGACGCCCAGCACGGCTGGAAGCGCGACGGCATGATCACCGCCGGGGACATCCTGGCCTCCCTGCGCACCCGCTTCACCCTCACCGAGGAAGGCGCCGACGAGCGCGGCTCCGCCCCCGCCGAGCGCTGGGTCGTGGACGGCGGCCCCGCCACCGTCGGCGTCATCGCCTCGGTCACCCGGCCCTTCTGCGGGGCCTGCGACCGGACCCGGCTGACCGCCGACGGCCAGGTGCGCACCTGCCTCTTCGCCACGGAGGAGTCCGACCTGCGGGCCGCGCTGCGCTCCGGGGCGCCCGACGAGGAGATCGCCCGCCTGTGGAAGGTGGCGATGTGGGGCAAGAAGGCCGGCTCCGGCCTCGACGACCCGAGCTTCCTCCAGCCCGCCCGCCCCATGTCGGCGATCGGCGGCTGACGGCGCCGGCCGCCGGCGGCGGCCGGCCGGGGTCCGGCGGACCCCGGTCCGACCGGCCCTCAGCCGGCTTCGGGGTCCGACCAGTCCTCGAATTTCACCACGTCCTTGAGGAACCCCCGCACGCCCAGGAACTGCGACAGGTGCTCGCGGTGCTCCTCGCAGGCCAGCCAGGTCTTGCGGCGCTCGGGCGTGTGCAGTTTCGGGTTGTTCCAGGCCAGCACCCAGACCGCCGCATCGCGGCAGCCCTTGGCGGAACAGGTGGGGACTTCGGTCTCGATAGGGGAGTTCACGCCTCAACCCTAAGAGAGAACATGACGACGCCGAGCAGCCACGGGGGGAGCTGCCCGGCGTCGGTCTGTCGCTCCGACGGGGGATGCGGAGCGCGTAGGCAGTATGTCACGCACGACCGGGTGCGGTGCACCGGAACTTCATGATTGATCTGAGCTTTTATTGAGGTTTCCGGTCCCGAGGGCCGGCCGCACCGGCGCCGGGATGAAGTTCGAGGGCAGCGAGGGGGTCGTCTCACGGCCCGCGTTCGCGATCACCACCGCCACGTACGGCAGCAGCGCACCCGCGATCAGCGTGACCACCGCGATGGGCCGCTGTACGTTCCACAACACCACCGTCGCGATCACCGACAGCGTGCGGATCCCCATGGAGATCACATAACGCCGCTGGCGGCCGCGCACGTCCTCGGCCAGACCCTGCCGGGCCCCGGTGATCCGGAAGACTCCGTCGTCCTTCCGCTTCCGCAGCACTGCACCCACCCCGCCTCGTCGCGCCGGACACTCCCTCGCCCGGACCCCTTCCACGGTACGCCCGGCTCCGCGCGCCGTTGAGGGCGGGGTCAGGCCAATGGCGGACGAGCCGGACGGGCGTCCCACATTCGGCGCTGTCCGACATGCGCCGTTCGCCCAGCCGGATGACACTGGGCGCACCTGCGCATCACGCGCTGCACGAGGAGGCGACATGAGTTGGTTGTGGGCGATCATCGTGGGTTTCGTGCTGGGACTGATAGCCCGGGCCATCCTCCCGGGCAAACAGCACCAGCCGCTCTGGCTCACCACGGTCTTCGGCATCATCGGCGGTGTCCTCGGGAACGCCGTCGCGACCTGGATCGGGGTCAATGACACCAAGGGCATCGACTGGATCCGCCACCTGCTCCAGCTGGCCGGCGCGGTCGCCGTGGTCGGCGTGGGCGACATGCTGTACCTGATGATGCGCGGCAACCGCCGCCAGACGACCTAGCGCGGCGCGGCCCGGGGCCGGGGCACCGGCATCCCGGGACGGCGAAGGGGCCGGCACGGACGCGTCGTCCGTGCCGGCCCCTCGGTGTGCCGGGGTGCCGCGGGTCAGCCGGTGACCTCGACCGCCGCCAGGTTCTTCTTGCCGCGGCGCAGTACCAGCCAGCGCCCGTGCAGCAGGTCCTCCTTGGCGGGCACCGCGTCCTCGGCGGTGATCTTGACGTTGTTCACGTACGCGCCGCCCTCCTTGACCGTGCGGCGGCCGGCCGACTTGCTGGCGACCAGGCCCGTCTCGGCGAAGAGGTCGGTCACCAGACCGGCCTCGGCCACCTGCGCCCGCGGCAGCTCGGAGAGGGCCGCCCGCAGGGTGGGCTCGTCCAGCTCGGCGAGCTCGCCCTGCCCGAACAGCGCCTTGGACGCGGCGATCACGGCGGCGCACTGGTCCGCGCCGTGCACCAGCGTGGTCAGCTCCTCCGCCAGCGCCCGCTGCGCGGCACGCGCCTGCGGCCGCTCGGCGGTCTGCGCCTCCAGCTCCTCCAGCTCCGCGCGGCTCTTGAAGGAGAGGATCCGCAGGTAGGTGGAGACGTCCCGGTCGTCGACGTTCAGCCAGAACTGGTAGAAGGCGTACGGCGTGGTCATCTCCGGGTCCAGCCAGACGGCCCCGCCCTCGGTCTTGCCGAACTTGGTGCCGTCCGCCTTGACCATCAGGGGCGTCGCCAGCGCGTGGACGTGCGCCTCCGGCTCCAGCTTGTGGATCAGGTCGAGCCCGGCCACCAGGTTGCCCCACTGGTCCGAGCCGCCCTGCTGGAGCGTGCAGCCGTACCGGCGGTACAGCTCGAGGAAGTCCATGCCCTGGAGGAGCTGGTAGCTGAACTCGGTGTAGCTGATGCCCTCCTGCGACTCCAGCCGGCGGGCGACCGAGTCCTTGGTGAGCATCTTGTTGACGCGGAAGTGCTTGCCGATGTCCCGCAGGAACTCGATGGCGGACAGGCCCGCCGTCCAGTCCAGGTTGTTGACCATGACCGCGGCGTTCTCGCCCTCGAAGGACAGGAACGGCTCGATCTGCGTCCGCAGCCGGGTCACCCAGTTCGCGACCGTCTCCGGGTCGTTCAGGGTGCGCTCGGCGCTGGGCCGCGGGTCGCCGATCTGCCCGGTGGCCCCGCCGACCAGCGCCAGCGGCCGGTGCCCGGCCTGCTGGAGCCGGCGGACGGTGAGCACCTGCACCAGGTGTCCCACGTGCAGCGAGGCCGCGGTCGGGTCGAAGCCGCAATAGAACGTGACGGGACCGTCCGCGAAGGCCTTGCGCAGCGCTTCTTCGTCCGTGGACTGGGCGAAGAGCCCACGCCACTTCAGTTCGTCGACGATGTCCGTCACGGTCTCTCGACTCCTTATTGCACGGTGAAGGGGCAGCGTGCGGGCTGCCCCGCCCAGTCTATGGGGGTCACACGCCCTTGCTGACCGAGCTCATGTTGAAATCGGGAATGCGCACGGGCGGCATCGCCGCCCGGGTGAACCAGTCGCTCCACTCGCGCGGCAGCGTCTGCTCGGTGCGCCCGGCCTCGGTGGCCCGGGAGAGCAGGTCGACCGGCGACTCGTTGAAGCGGAAGTTGTTCACCTCGCCCACCACCTCGCCGTTCTCCACCAGGTACACCCCGTCCCGGGTGAGGCCGGTGAGCAGCAGCGTGGCCGGGTCCACCTCGCGGATGTACCACAGGCAGGTGAGCAGCAGGCCCCGCTCGGTGGCCGCCACCATCTCGTCCAGGGACCGCTCGCCGCCCCCGTCCAGGATCAGGTTCCCCACCCCCGGGGAGTGCGGCAGGCCGGTCAGGGCAGCGGTGTGCCGGGTGGTGGTCAGGTGCGCCAGCTCGCCCGCGCGCATCCACTCCACCGCCGGCACCGGCAGGCCGTTGTCGAACACCGACGCGTCGTCGCCCGAGCTGTGCGCGATCACGAAGGGCGCCGACTCCAGCCCCGGGTGGTGCGGGTCGCTGCGCAGGGTCAGCGGCAGCTGCGACAGCCGCTCGCCCAGCCGGGTGCCGCCGCCGGGCTTGGCGAAGACCGTGCGGCCCTCCACGGCGTCCCGGGCCGCGGCCGACCACATCTGGTAGATCAGCAGGTCCGCCACCGCGGTGGGCGGCAGCAGCGTCTCGTACCGGCCGGCCGGCAGCTCGATCCGGCGCTCCGCCCAGCCCAGCCGCTTGGCCAGCTCGGCGTCCAGGGCCGCCGGGTCCACGTCCTTGAAGTCGCGGGTGGAGCGGCCGGCCCAGGCTGAGCGCTGCCTGTCGGGGGACTTCGCGTTCAGTTCGAGGGTGCCGTTGGGCTGGTCGTGACGCAGTCGCAGACCGGTCGAGGTGCCCAGGTACGTGGAGACCAGCTCGTGGTTGGCGAACCCGTACAGCTCCCGGCCGCCGGCCCGGGCCCGGGCGAAGGCCTCGCCAAGCGCCGGCGCGAAGTCGGCGAAGACGGCGGAGGAGGTCTCGGCCGGCGGCTCGGTGAAGTCCGCGGCCGGTGCCACGCCGCCGACCAGCGGCTGGGCGTCCTCGGCCGGGGCCGCGCCGCGCGCCGCCGCCTCGGCGGCCCGCACCAGCGGCTCCAGGTCCTCGGCGGTGACCGCCGACCGGGACACCACCCCCGAGGCGGTGCCCTCCTTGCCGTCCACCGTGGCGATCACCGTGAGGGTCCGGCCCCGGGTGACGCCGTTGGTGGTGAGGGCGTTGCCCGCCCAGCGGAGGTTGGCCGTGGACTCCTCGTCCGCGATCACCACGCAGCCGTCGGCGGTGGAGAGCTCCAGGGCCCGCTCGACGATCTCGTGGGGCTTCGTGCTCCGGGTCATCGGCCGGCCTCCTGCGTGGTGTTCAAGATGTTGACGCCGCGGAACAGCGCCGACGGACAGCCGTGCGAGACGGCCGCGACCTGGCCCGGCTGGGCCTTGCCGCAGTTGAAGGCACCGCCCAGGACGTAGGTCTGGGGGCCGCCGACGGCCTCCATCGAGCCCCAGAAGTCCGTGGTGGTCGCCTGGTACGCGACGTCGCGCAGCTGGCCCGCCAGCCGGCCGTTCTCGATCCGGAAGAAGCGCTGGCCGGTGAACTGGAAGTTGTAGCGCTGCATGTCGATCGACCAGGACCGGTCGCCGACCACGTAGATGCCCCGCTCCACGCCGCCGATCAGGTCCTCGGTCGACAGGCCGCCCGGGTCGGGCTGCAGCGAGACGTTCGCCATGCGCTGCACCGGGACGTGCCCGGGGGAGTCCGCGAAGGCGCAGCCGTTGGAGCGGCCCAGGCCGGTCAGCTTCGCGATCCGCCGGTCCAGCTGGTAGCCGACCAGGGTGCCGTCCTTGACCAGGTCCCAGCTCTGCGCCTCGACGCCCTCGTCGTCGTAGCCGACGGTGGCCAGGCCGTGCTCGGCGGTCCGGTCACCCGTCACGTTCATGATCGAGGAGCCGTACGCCAGCTTGCCCAGCTGGTCGAAGGTGGCGAAGGAGGTGCCCGCGTACGCCGCCTCGTAGCCCAGCGCCCGGTCCAGCTCGGTGGCGTGCCCGATGGACTCGTGGATGGTCAGCCACAGGTTGGAGGGGTCCACCACCAGGTCGTAGCGCCCGGCCTCGACGCTCGGCGCCCGCATCTTCTCCGCCAGCAGGGCGGGGATCTGCTCCAGCTCGGCGTTCCAGTCCCAGCCGGTGCCGGTCAGGTACTCCCAGCCCCGCCCGGCCGGGGGTGCGATGGTCCGCATCGAGTCGAACTCGCCGGTCTGCTCGTCCACCGCCACCGCGGTGAGCGAGGGGTGGATCCGCACCCGCTGCTGCGTGGTGACGGTGCCCGCGGTGTCCGCGTAGAACTTGTTCTCGTGCACGGCCAGCAGCGAGGCGTCCACGTGCGCCACGCCCTCGGCGGCCAGCAGCCGCGCGCTCCAGTCCGCCAGCAGCGCGGCCTTCTCCTCGTCCGGTACCGAGAAGGGGTCGACGTCGTACGCGGAGATCCAGGTGCGGTCGGCGTGCACCGGCTCGGGCGCCAGCTCCACCTTCTCGTCGGACCCCGCGGCCTTGATCACCTTCGCGGACAGCTGCGCCATCGCGACGGCCTGCGAGGCCACCCGCGCCGCACCGTCCATGGTCATGTCCACACCTGAGGCGAAGCCCCAGCTGCCGCCGTGCACGACCCGGACCGCGTATCCGAGGTCGGTGGTGTCCGAGGAGCCGGAGGGCTTGGCGTCGCGCAGCCGCCAGGAGGCGCTGCGGATCCGCTCGAGCCGGAAGTCGGCATGCTCGGAGCCCAGAGCGCGGGCCCTGGCGAGCGCCGCGTCGGCGAGCGCCCGCAGCGGCAGCGCCGTGAACGCCGCGTCGATGGAATGAGGCACGGATGTCTCCCTGTGGTCGGGACCGGTCGTCCAGATCATGTCGCGCGGGCGGCCGGAATGCCTACATCTTTCTGTAGGGACTCGACAGAGGTGGTCTCCATGCCCTGTCGAGGCTCGATTCTCCGGACGGTCGGCCGAACAGATAGGTTTTCCGGGACCAGACAGCTAGGGAAAGGGTGATCCGTTGAGCCGCTCGGTTCTCGTCACCGGAGGAAACCGGGGCATCGGCCTCGCCATCGCCCGTGCCTTCGCGGAGGCCGGCGACAAGGTCGCGATCACGTACCGCTCGGGTGAGCCGCCGCAGGAGCTGGCGGACCTCGGCGTGCTGCCGGTGCGCTGCGACATCACCGACTCCGAGCAGGTGGAGCAGGCCTACAAGGAGATCGAGGAGAAGCACGGCCCGGTCGAGGTGCTGGTGGCCAACGCCGGCATCACCAAGGACCAGCTGCTGATGCGCATGTCCGAGGACGACTTCACCTCGGTCCTCGACACCAACCTCACCGGCACCTTCCGCGTGGTCAAGCGCGCCAACCGCGGCATGCTGCGCGCCAAGAAGGGCCGCGTGGTCCTGATCTCCTCGGTGGTCGGCCTGCTCGGCTCCGCGGGCCAGGCGAACTACGCCGCCTCCAAGGCCGGCCTGGTCGGTTTCGCCCGGTCCCTCGCCCGCGAGCTCGGCTCGCGCAACATCACCTTCAACGTGGTCGCCCCCGGCTTCGTCGACACCGACATGACCGCGGTGCTCACCGACGAGCAGCGGGCCGGCATCGTCTCGCAGGTCCCGCTGGGCCGCTACGCGCAGCCCGCGGAGATCGCCGCGGCGGTCCGCTTCCTCGCGTCGGACGACGCCTCGTACATCACTGGAGCCGTCATTCCCGTTGACGGCGGATTGGGCATGGGTCACTGATCACCATGAGCGGAATTCTCGACGGCAAGAAGATCCTGGTCACCGGCGTGCTGATGGAGTCCTCCATCGCCTTCCACGTCGCCAAGCTGGCCCAGGAGCAGGGCGCCGAGGTCATCCTCACCGCTTTCCCCCGGCCCACCCTGACCGAGCGCATCGCCAAGAAGCTCCCCAAGCCCGTCAAGGTCATCGAGCTCGACGTCACCAACGACGAGCACCTGGCCCGCCTGGAGCAGGTCGTCCGCGACGAGCTGGGCGGCCTCGACGGCGTGGTCCACTCGATCGGCTTCGCCCCCCAGGACGCCCTCGGCGGCAACTTCCTGAACACCCCCTTCGAGTCGGTGGCCACCGCCATGCACGTCTCGGCCTTCTCCCTGAAGTCCCTGACCATGGCCTGCAAGCCGCTCTTCTCGACGGAGGGTGCGGCCGTGGTCGGCCTCACCTTCGACGCCCAGTACGCCTGGCCGCAGTACGACTGGATGGGCCCGGCCAAGGCCGCGCTGGAGGCCACCAGCCGCTACCTCGCCCGCGACCTGGGCAAGGAGAACATCCGCTGCAACCTGGTCTCGGCGGGTCCGATCGGTTCGATGGCCGCCAAGTCCATCCCCGGCTTCGGCGAGCTGGCGGACGTCTGGAACAGCCGCTCCATGCTGGAGTGGGACATGTCCGACCCGGAGCCGGCGGCCAAGGGCGTCGTGGCCCTGCTCTCCGACTGGTTCCCGAAGACCACGGGCGAGATCGTGCACGTCGACGGCGGCCTGCACGCCATGGGTGCCTGATACCCGCCGATCCGGTCCGTACGGGCTGAATCCGCACGCGCCACCACGGGGCCGCGTCTCTTCCGGAGGCGCGGCCTCCGGCTTTCCCGCAGACTGATCACGCCGGGACCGCCCCGGCCGGGGCTCGGGAGGTGCGGGGTGCGTCCGAGGCGAAGCCGGGTGGTGTCGCTGATGGTGTGCGCCGTCGCCCTGACCGGCCTCCTGATGCCCGGGGCCGCCGCGGACTCCGATGCCCTCGACCCGGCCGCCGGGGCCGCCGGTCGCCCGCCCGCCGCCGAGCTGCCCGCCGACCTGCCTGCGGACCTCCCCGCGGAGCTGGCCGAGGAGCCCCCGCTGCGGCCCGCCCGCGACCGGTCCGCCGAGCTCTTCGGCGCCGACTGCGACCTGGAGACCACCGGCTCGCACGTGGTCGCCAACTGCCACAACCCGTACCCCGACACCGACCTGGTCCGGCTGCACGTGGAGTGCGCCCGCTGGTGGGACGTGGACGGCGACACCGTGGCCGTCCCGGTCGGCCCGGCCGACCACGTCCAGCTGTCCAGCCGCTGCTGGAAAGAGGTCGGCTCGGCCTGGGTCAGCCACGAGCGCGGCTGACCGCGCGCCGGGGCGGCCGTCGTACGGAGATCAGTCCCGGGCCCGGCCCGGGGCCCCGCGCAGCCACTCGAAGGGGTAGCCCGCCGCCTCGGAGGCCGCCGCGTCCCCGTCGCCCCGCCGGATCGCCTCGACCAGCCGGGCATGGTCCATGTGGGTGTCCGGGGTCAGCTCGGTGCCGACGTCGTCGCGCAGCCAGTCCCGCAGCAGGTCGCCCAGGTCCGCGTACAGCCCCATCAGGACGTCGTTGTGCGAGGCCGCGACCACCGCCATGTGCAGGCTCACGTCCGCGGCGACGAAGAGCTCCGCGTCCCCGGACCCCCAGGCCTCCTCGCGCCGGGCCAGCAGCGCGTCCAGCTGGGCCAGGTCCCGCTCGGTGCGCCGCTCGGCGGCCAGTCGGGCGGCCGAGGACTCCAGCGTGGACCGCAGCTCGGCCACGTGCCGCGGGTCGGCGTCCGCGAACCGGCGGTGCATCACGCCGGCCAGCTCGCTGGTGGCCAGGACGTAGGTGCCCGAGCCCTGGCGGATGTCCAGCAGGCCGTTGTGCGCCAGCGCCCGGACCGCCTCGCGGATCGTGTTGCGGGCCACCCCCAGCAGCTCGACCAGCTCCGGCTCGGTGGGGATGCGCGAGCCCACCGGCCACTCCCCGCCGGTGATCTGGTTCCTCAGCTGGGCGATCACCTGGTCGACGAGGGCGGAGCGCCGGGGTGAGGTCAGCGGCATGGACTCTCCTGGATCGGGGGTGTGCTCGGCACCGAACTATCGCACCTGTGGTCGGAAGACTGGACAACCAATCATCCCATGAATCTATAGTGGGTCCCATGCACGAGGAACCCACCCGAGCCGGGACGACGGCGGCACCGGCCCCCGTCCGCACCCTCACCCGCCCCGCCGCCCCCGCCCCGCGCGCCGAGCGGGCCCCCGAACGCGAAGCCCCCGGCTGGCTCGGACCGCTGCTCGTCGTCGCGATCGTGCTCGCGGCCCTCAACCTCCGCCCGGCCATCACCAGCCTCGGCGCCCTGCTCGAGGAGACCCGTACCGGCCTCGGCATGAGCGGCACCGTCGCGGGCCTGCTCACCTCCATGCCGGCGCTGTGCTTCGCCGTCTTCGGCGTGACCGCGCCCCGCCTCTCCCGCCGCTTCGGCCCCGCCGCGGTGGTCTGCGCCGGCATGGCCGCGATCGCCGCCGGCATGCTCCTGCGCCCCTTCGCGAGCGGCACCCTCGGCTTCCTCGCCGCCAGCGCCCTCTCCCTGGCCGGCATCGCGCTCACCAACGTGCTGCTCCCGGTGATCGTCAAGCGCTGGTTCCCGGGCCGGGTCGGCACCATGACCGGCCTCTACTCCATGGCCCTGGCCGTCGGCACCTCACTGGCCGCCGCCGCCACCGTCCCCATGACCCAGGCGCTCGGCGGCAGTTGGCGCACCGGCCTGCTCATCTGGGCGGTGCTCGCGCTGGCCGCCGTACTGCCCTGGCTGCTGGTGGCCCGCGAGGCCCGCCGGGACCGCGCCGCCGCCGGCTCGCAGGGCGCGCCCACCGCCCCCGACGCCGGCCCCCGGGTCGCCCGCAGCCGCACCGCCTGGGCCCTGGGCGGCTACTTCGGCCTCCAGGCCACCGGCGCGTACGTGACCATGGGCTGGATGCCGCAGATCTTCCGCGACGCCGGGGTCTCGGCCTCCACGGCCGGGGTGCTCCTCGCGGTCACCATGGTCATGGGCGTCCCGCTGGCCTTCGTGATCCCGCGGCTGGCCGGCGCCGTCCGCAACCAGGGCGTCATCGTGCTGGGCCTCGGCCTCTTCGGCCTCACCGGATATGCCGGCCTCTACCTCGCCCCCGCTGGCGGTGCCTGGGTCTGGGCGGTCCTGCTCGGCGTCTCGAACTGCGCCTTCCCGCTCGCCATCACGATGATCGGACTGCGCGCCCGGTCCGCCGCGGGCGTGGCCAAGCTGTCGGCCTTCGCGCAGAGCACCGGCTACCTCATCTCGCTGCCCGGCCCGCTGCTGATCGGCATCCTCTACCAGCACACCGGCGGCTGGGACCTGCCGCTGGCCCTCATGGCCGGCCTGATGCTGCCGCAGATGGTGGTCGGCTGGCTGGCCGGCCGGGACCGGACGATCGAAGACGAATGCCGCATGGGAGACTGACCCCATGCCCGTTCTCGAACCGAACCCCCAGAACAGCCGCAAGAAGCTGCTGCTCATCCTCGGCGCCATGCTCGGCGTGACCGTGGTCGTCGCGATCATCGCGACCCTCGCCTCCCCCTGAGGTGGGGTTAACCCCCCGTCCCCTAGGGGGTAGAGCTCAGGGTCAAGTGGGTGGATCACCTGATGGGAGCCGCCGCCTCGAATCCCTAGATTCGAAGCAGACGGAACACCCAGCCGATCACCCACGGAGGCGGTCATGTCGGCCCCCATCCAGACCCGGTCCACCCGCCGGTACACCGCGCACACCCCGGGCGGCGCCGAGACCCGGCTGCGCTGGTGGGGCCTGATCCTGCCCGCCCTCGCCTTCACGGCCCTGCTGCTGCTCCTGTCCGGACCCGGCGCGGCCCAGGCGCACGCCGCGACCGGCGGTGCCACCGGCCTGGCCGGGCTCTTCGAGCAGTTCCTGCGCATCCTGTCCTGACCCCGCGCCCCCGCACCGCCCCCGGCGGCCGGCCCGGCCGGCGGCCGCGCACCGGCCCGCCCCCGCCCACCGCGCGCGGACCCCGCCGCTGGGCCGCGTCGTGTTCACCCGGTACGCGCGCCCCCGCCCACCGCGCACGGACCCCGCAGGACACGCGCCGGAGCACGCCCGCACCGGTCGGGTGAGCCCGTCAACACCCTGCGCCCCGTGGCTCATTTCATGCGAAGCTGGGACCCATGAGCGCCGACACACCCCGCAGGATCGTCCTCCTCCGGCACGCGAAGGCCGACTGGCCGCAGGTGTCCGACCACGACCGGCCGCTGGCCGAGCGGGGCCGGAAGGACGCCCCGGCCGTCGGGCTGAAGCTGGCCGAAACCGGCATCACCTTCGACCTGGCCCTCTGCTCCACCGCCGCCCGGACCCGCGAGACCTGGAAGCTCGCCGTCCAGGAACTCCCGCACCGGCCCAAGACCCTCTACGAGGAGCGGCTGTACGAAGCCTCCCTCGGCGAGCTGATCGCCCTGCTCAACGAAACCCCGGACGACGTCGCCGACCTCCTCGTGATCGGCCACAACCCGGGCATGCACGCCCTGGCCGACGCCCTCTCCGGACGCGCCGAGGGGGACACCCTCCAGCGCATGGCCCGCAGCGGCTTCCCGGCCGCCGCGGTGGCCGTGGTCGGCTTCAGCGGCACCTGGAAGTCCGTGGAGCACGGCGTCGGCACCCTGCTGGACTTCTGGGTCCCGCAGCACTGACACCCCGGCCCGCGGGGCCGAGACGCGAAGGGCCCCCGGCCGTCGGCCGGGGGCCCTTCGCCGCTGTCACGGCTCAGTCGATGTCGGCGGCCTCGACCTCTTCACGGGTGATGCCCAGCAGGTACAGCACGGTGTCCAGGAACGGCACGTTCACCGCCGTGTGCGCGGCCTCCCGGACCACCGGCTTCGCGCAGAAGGCCACGCCCAGCCCGGCGGCGTTCAGCATGTCCAGGTCGTTCGCGCCGTCGCCGATGGCCACCGTCTGCGCCAGCGGCACCCCGGCCTCCTCGGCGAACCGGCGCAGCAGCCGCGCCTTGCCGGCCCGGTCCACGATCTCCCCGGTCACCCGGCCGGTCAGCTTGCCGTCGACGATCTCCAGCGTGTTCGCCGAGGCGAAGTCCAGCCCCAGCCGCTCCTGCAGATCGTCCGTCACCTGCGTGAAACCGCCGGAGACCACGCCGACCTGGAAGCCGAGCCGCTTCAGGGTCCGGATCAGGGTGCGGGCGCCGGGGGTCAGCCGCACCTCGGCGCGCACCTTGTCGACCACCGAGGCGTCCAGCCCGGCCAGCAGCGCCACCCGGGCGTGCAGCGACTGCTCGAAGTCCAGCTCCCCGCGCATCGCCTGCGCGGTGACCTCGGCGACCTTGTCCTCGCAGCCCGCGTGCGCCGCGAACAGCTCGATGACCTCGTCCTGGATCAGGGTCGAGTCCACGTCCATCACCACCAGGCGCTGCGCCCGGCGGTGCAGCCCTGCGGAGACCACCGCGACGTCCACGCCGATCCGGGCGCCCTCTATGGCCAGCGCGGTGCGCAGCGGCTCGGTCTCGGTGCCCGAGACGGCGAACTCCACCGCCGTCACGGGGTACTTCGCGAGCCGGAAGATGCGGTCGATGTTGCCGCCCACCGAGGTGATCTTCGCGGCGACCGCCGCGGTGGACTCGGCGGTCAGCGGGTGCCCCAGCACGGTCACGTGGGAACGGCCGCTGCCGCGCGGCCGGTTGTCACCGGTACCGGAGATGATCTCGGCCTGGAGCCGCAGCGACTCGGCCCAGCTGTGCACGGTCGCCCGCAGCTCCCCGTCGAGGGTGGAGCCGGGGGCGGTGACCAGGGCGCACAGCACGATGCGGCCGCGGGTGACGACCTGCTCGATGTCGACGACATCGACGGAGTACGCGGCGAGGGTGTCGAACAGCCCGGCGGTGATCCCGGGACGGTCCTTGCCGAAGATCTTGACGAGGAGGGTGGGGACGTCGGAGGTCTGCGAAGCACTCATGGTGCCCTCACCGTATCGTCCTGCCCACGATGTGGCGCCCCCCGTCCCATCTCCCGGACGAAAACGCCCCTACCTGCGGTCTTCCGGTGGCCGCCGGGGAGCGGGCGGGGGTCCGGGCGGCGGCGGGGGAGTGAACGGCTCGGCTGCGGGCCGCCGCGGCCGGGGCGGGGGCGGCGGGACCCCCGCGATCGTCTCCTCGGCCTCCCGGCCACCGCCCCCGCCCCGCCGGGGCCCCCACGGGGACGGCCCCGCGAGGGTCGCGTCCCCGGACACGTCCCGTCCGTACCCGGCCCCCGGACCGGGCTCCCGCCCCGGCGGCCCGTCCCGGTACGGGTTCACCCGCGGCACCCCCGGCGGCGGCGAGGGCGTGTAGGGCCCCGGCGAGGGCCCGTACGCCCCGGCCGGACCCGCCACCGGTACCGGCGCCCAGCGCCAGGCCGCCAGGGCGCCCGCCCCGCCCAGCAGCGCCCCCCAGCCCGCCCCCAGCAGCGCCGCCGGGACCGGCCGGCCGTGCAGCTCCAGCGACGCCCCGAAGGCGTCGATCCCCAGCACGGACAGCGACGCGCGCACCGACACCCCCGTCAGCCGCACCAGCAGCGGCAGCGCCACCGCCCACACCGCGGCCGCCCGCACCGCGGCCCGCAGCGCGAACGCCCCCGGCCCGGCCGTCCGGGGCATCCGCACCCCCGCCAGCACCCCGCCGTACACCACCGCCAGCAGCACCGCGGCCACCAGCAGCCAGACCCGCCCGTCGTACCCCGCCAGCCGCGCCACCGTCACCGGCTCCCCGGCCGAGCCCCCCAGCAGCTCGCCCATCGGATCCGGCAGCAGCCCCGCCGCCGACCCGCCGACCCGGCCGTCGAACGGCACCAGCAGCCCCAGCGGCACCGCCGACCAGGCGCCGTTCGGCGCCCCGAGCAGCGCCGCGCCCAGGATCCGCCGCGGATGCTCGTCACCGGCCGCCGCCCACCCGGCGGCGGCCAGCGCGGCCGCCACCGTCACCAGCAGCACCGCCACCACCGCGGAGACGGCCGGCCGCAGCGCCCCGAGCCACCGCCCGGCCGCCGTCCGGCGCCCGGCGCACACCGCGACCAGCAGCACCCCCGCCGCCCAGAGCCCGGCCGCCAGGAGCGTGGGGGCGGCCCGCACGGTGAAGCCCACCCGCGCCCGGGCCTCGACCAGGTCCCCGACCCGGTCCGGCAGCAGCCCCCCGAGACCGCCCAGGTCCCCGAGCCCCGGCACCGCCGGCCCGCCGTCCCCGCTCCCGCCGCCGGGCAGCCGTACCCCGTCCAGCGTGACCGCGTCGTGCCCCAGCCAGACCAGGCCCCCCGCCATCGCCACGAACAGCACCACCACCGCCGCACCCCGCACCGCGAGTTGGCGGCCGTCCCCGCCGTACCACCGCACCGAGCGCAGGAAGACGACGGCCAGCGCCAGCGCCCCCGCCAGGGACACCCCCAGTGGCGCGATGTCGACGGCGCCCGAGGCCGCCGGCCCCGACAGGCCGAAGGCCGACACGTCCCCCGACGGGGTCACCGCACCCCCAACGGCCAGCACCACCGCGGCCGCTGTCATCGCCCCCAGCGAACCACCGGCCGCATCCGCCCCCAGCAGGTGCAGCCCGGCCGCCGCCACCGCGGCCATCGCCGCCAACGCCCAGCTCACCGCCGCGACGGCGGTCAGCAGCACCTCCGCCCACCGCACCGGCGCCCGGTGCCCCCGCGCCCCACCGGGCCCCTGCGTCGTCCGCCGCCCCGAGGACCTCATGCCCGGACCCCCCGATTCGTACCGAGTCATCACGGATCTCCCCGGTGCATATGATCCGTACGCACTCGGCGGGGCCCGGATTCCACTTCTGTGCGCGGGCCTGAAATAGTTCCCCCCGAAGTTCGCCATCCCTAGACTCCCTGCCGTCAGGGGGAAATCGGGGGACAACAAGTGGGGCGTGGAGTGCCGGAACTCGTACTGGAATTGAACGGAAGGACCTGGGCCCTCGATCCGTCCAGGTCGTACACCCTGGGTCGTGACCCCCAGGGCGACGTGGTGATCGACGACGCCCGCGTCTCGTGGCGGCACGCCACCATCAGCTGGACCGGCCGCGGCTGGGCCCTCGAGGACCACGGCAGCACCAACGGCACCTACCTGCAGGGCCAGCGGGTGCAGCGCGCCGACCTCGGCGCCGGGACCGTGGTCCACCTCGGCAACGCCACCGACGGCCCGCGGCTGAACCTGTCGGCCGCCGCCGTCGCGGCCGCGCCGACGGCCCATGCCCAGCAGGGCGCACCGGTCTGGCCCGGCCAGGCCGCCGACGGGCAGCCGCAGTACGCCCAGCAGGCCCCGCCCCAGGTCCCGCAGCAGCAGGGCCACCAGGGCGGCGGGCGGCCGGGTGCGGCCCCCGTCTACGGCGACCGCAGCCCGACCACCTTCCACCACATCGACGTCGGCCGCGTCATGCGCATCGGCCGTGCGCTCGACAACGAACTCGTGGTCTCCGACCTCCAGGTCTCCCGCCACCACGCCGAGTTCCGCTCGGCCGGCGGCCGGTTCGAGATCAAGGACCTGGGCAGCCACAACGGCACCTACGTCAACGGCCAGCCGCTCGCCAAGTCCGGCACCGCGACCCTGGGCCCGAACGACATCGTCGGCGTCGGCCACTCGACCTTCCGGATCGTCGGCGACCAGCTCGAGGAGTTCGTCGACACCGGCGAGGTGTCCTTCTCGGCCCGCCACCTCACGGTCACCGTCGACGGCGGCAAGCAGATCCTCAAGGACGTCTCCTTCGGCGTCCCCGAGAAGTCGCTGATCGCCGTGATCGGCCCGTCCGGCTCCGGCAAGTCCACCCTCCTCAAGGCGCTCACCGGCTACCGGCCCGCCAACGAGGGCGACGTCCTCTACGACAACCGGAACCTCTACAAGCAGTTCGCCGAGCTGCGCCAGCGCATCGGTCTGGTCCCGCAGGACGACATCCTGCACAAGGAGCTGACCGTCCGCACCGCCCTCAAGTACGCGGCCAAGCTCCGCTTCCCCGGCGACACCGCCGACGAGGAGCGCAACGCCCGCATCGACGAGGTGCTGCGCGAGCTCAAGCTCGACATCCACAAGGACAAGAAGATCACCTCGCTCTCGGGCGGTCAGCGCAAGCGCGTGTCCGTCGCCCTGGAGCTGCTGACCAAGCCGTCGCTGATCTTCCTCGACGAGCCCACCTCCGGCCTCGACCCGGGCATGGACCGGGACGTCATGCAGCTGCTGCGCGGCCTCGCCGACGACGGCCGCACCGTCCTGGTCGTCACGCACTCGGTGGCCGAGCTGGCCATCTGCGACAAGCTGCTGGTCATGGCGCCCGGCGGCGCGGTCGCGTACTTCGGCCCGCCGGCCGAGGCGCTGAACTTCTTCGGCTACCAGACCTGGGCCGACGTGTTCTCCGCCTTCGAGAACTACCGCGACTACGACTGGGCCGGCCGCTGGAAGGGTTCCCAGCACTACCAGATGTACGCCGCGGACATCGACGCCGTCGCCCCGCAGTCCGTCTCGATGCCGCCCGCGCAGCAGATGCGGCCGCCCAAGCCGCAGGCCTGGGGCGCGCAGCTGTTCACCCTGATGCGCCGCTACGTCTCGGTGATCGCCTCGGACAAGGGCTTCATGGGCCTGATGCTGATCCTGCCGGCCGTGCTGGGCGTGGTCTCCACGGTCATCCCGGCCGACTTCGGCCTCGCGCCGCCGACCGGCAAGTCCCGCTTCAACGGCGACGCCGGCACGATCATGCTGATCCTCGCGGTGGGCATGTGCTTCTCCGGCGCCGCCAACTCCGTCCGAGAGCTGATCAAGGAACGGGTCATCTACGAGCGGGAGCGCGCCACCGGCCTGTCCCGCTCCGCGTACCTCATGTCCAAGGTGATCGTCCTCGGCGTGATCACGGCCATCCAGGGCGTGATCATCTGCGGCATCGGCTTCGCCACCCGCCAGCTGCCCGCCGAGGGCCTGATCTTCCCGCCCGCCGCCGAGCTGTGCATCGCGATCATCGCGCTGGGCTTCACCTCGATGATGTTCGGCCTGGTGATCTCCTCGCTGGTGAAGACCGCCGAGAAGACCATGCCCCTGCTGGTCATGTTCGCGATCGTCCAGGTCGTGTTCACCGGCATCCTCTTCCAGGTGTACGACTCCCCGGGCCTGGAGCAGTTCGCCTGGCTGATGCCCTCCCGCTGGGCCATCGGCGCCGCCGGCACCACCCTGGACCTCGGCCACCTCATGCCGCCGTGGGACCACGACAACCCGGGCAACACCGACCCGCTGTGGGAGGCCACCGCCGGGCAGTGGACCTTCGACGTCGCCGTCCTGCTGCTCATCGGCATCGCCTGCGGCTTCGCCGTGGCGCGCCTGCTGCGCCGCCACGAGCCCGAGGTCATGCGCAAGTAGCCCGGCCGCCGGCCCGGCCCGGTACGCACGAAACGCCGCGGGGCGGCACCCGGAAGTCCGGGTGCCGCCAGTCCGTCCTGCGCCGAGCGGGTCCCGGCGAACCGGGGGGCCAGCGCGAGC
>NZ_JBFBGK010000059.1:0-49760 GCF_040684615.1 Streptomyces sp. NPDC089919 | reverse complement strand
TGTTGCCGGTGCCGAGGCCGAGCTCGTTGGAGAACTGCATGAGGTAGTGCTGGACGGACCGGGCGGGGCCGGCGGCGCCGGCCGGGCCGGCGCCGGTACCTCCGCCTCCGGGCGCGCGGCCGGGCCGTCCCCGATGACCGGGGAGACGGCGGTCTTCGGCAGCTGGCTGCCGCCCGCCATCAGCGTGGTCTTGGCCTCGGGCGCGGCGCCCGGGCGGGCCGGCTCGTCCGCGTCCGTGCCGGAGAGCGGGGGTGCGAAGACGGTCGCCGGCAGCGGCACGGACGCGTCGTCCGAGTCCTGGTTGGTGTCCGTACCGGCCCAGGGGGTCGACCCGGACGGCACCGGCGCCGGCTCCGGGAAGGCGGGCCCGTCCTCGGCGCCGCCGCCGATCGCGCCCAGCACGACCGTGCCGGGCAGCGGGTCGGCCGGGGCGTCCGCGGCCGCATCGGGAGCCGCACCGGAGGAGGAGAGCCGCAGCGACCCGCCGGCGGCGGGCGCCGACGGGGGCACGGGCGGCAGCGGCGGGACGGCGGGAGCCGCGAAGGCCTCCCCGCCGGAACCGCCCGGGGCGCCGGGCGGCGGCACGTCACCCGGGCCGGCGGCACCGGGGGCGTCCTGCTCCTCGGAGCCGCCGGACGCACCGGAGCCCGACAGCCGCAGCGAGCCGTCCGCCGCGGGCGCCTGGGCCGGCGGCTGCGGGACGAAGTCCCCCGCGTACGGGTCCGCCGCGTCCCGCGCACCGCCGGCCGGGGCCCCGAAGGGCTCCGCCCGGTCGGCCGGGTCGGCGAAGGCCACCGAGCGCTCGCCCGAGCCGGCCGGCGGGTCCGCGGGCAGGTCCGGCACCGGCGGCACGGCGGCCGGTGCACCGGCCCCGCCCGCCGGGGCGCCGCCCGGCACCGCGTCCGCCCACTCCGGCGGGCTCAGCATGAAGGAGGTCATCTCCGAGTCGATCCGCTGCGGCGGCACCGAGGCCTCCGACGCCACCGCCGGACCCGTGCCGTACTCCTCCTCGTACCGGCGGATCACCTCGCCCACCGGCAGTCCGGGCCACAGCGTCGCCTCGCCGCTGTCCCGGGCGATCACCAGCCGCTGCCGGCCGCCGCCCGAGACGGGCACGCCCGGGCGGTCCTCCGCCCAGACCACGAAACCGAGCCCGAACTCGCGCACCCGCACCTCCCGGTGCTGGTACGCGGGCACGTCGCCGTTGACCCATTCCTCCGCGCGCTCCTGCGCCTGCGCGAACGTCACCATCGCCGGAACTACCCTTCCACCGGGACGACGCGGGCGAAGCCGCCGTCCACCATCAGACCCGCCACCGTCTCCAGCTCCGGCGGGTTGCCCGCCAGCCGCTCCAGGAACGCGTCGAAGTCCGCACCGCAGGGGAGCAGCAGCCGCTCCACCCGCTCCTGCACCGTCCAGCCGTCCCGGTCCCGCCCGTCGTCGTACGGGCAGAACCACACCGAGCCGGCGCCCTCGCCGCGCACCTTCAGCGCGAGCAGGCCGCCCTGCGCGAAGCCCACGCCGAGGTAGTCCTTCGTCAGGTGGTCGCGCAGGCACTTGTTGACGTAGACGAGGTCGTTGACCGCCGCCTCCTCGCGCACCGTGAAGAACGGCTGGTCCACCAGCAGGCCGAGCTCGGGGTCGAGCCCCACGCCCGCCGGCGCGCAGCCGCCGGCCGCCTTCAGGAAGGACCGGTAGGCCTCCGGCAGCCGGTAGCCCAGGTCCTCCTCCACGCCCTGGACCTGCTGCTCCGTCACCGACACGACCGCCTTGGGCAGGGTCAGGTGCATCGGGCGGGTCTCCTGGAGCGGGCGGGTGCCGCGCTTCTCCGGGTCCACCGGAGAGGTGGCCAGCCCGCCGTGGTGCCGCAGCAGCGCCTTGACGTCCACCGGCACCAGCTCGAGGCGGCGGGTGCCGGCCACGTGGTGCCAGGTCCAGCCGTGCGGGGTGGCCACCGAGGGCAGCGTGTCCCACAGCTCGTGCCCCGAGGCCTTGAGCGCGGCGTTGGCGGACACGTAGTCCGTCAGCCGCAGTTCGTCCACGCCGAAGCCCTCCGGCGGTTCGGCGATCTCCGCGGCCGCGCGCGCGTACGGGGAGAAGTCGGGGTGACCGTCCCCGTCCATCCGCACGCCCTCGGGATGCCGCGCACGCCGGACCGGGTCCGGAAAGTGCACGACCTGCCCGGCGTACGCGGCGTTGGGTGGCGCGGCCTGCTGCCCGAGCCGACCTGTCGTCATGGCGGTAGCCCCCTGCTGGATCTGGCTGGTTGCGCACAGCCTAAGCCGTAGGGCAAGCGGCCCACCCTCCCCGTACGTGCAGCGGAGCCGGCCCGTCCGGTCTCGTACCACCGGTACCCCCGGCGCCCGCCGGGAACATCCGAATTGATACGAATATTCGACCCAGCTTCCGCATGACGGCGGACATTTGGCAGGCTGTCCCCGCAGCACGGGGGCGTGCGCGACGGCGGCCACCGCCGCGGCCACGGGGAGGGACGAGCGACACCATGGCAACGACCACACAGACGAGCGCCGCACCACGGACCGGGCCGGAGCAGCCCGGCCGGGACGAGGGCCGGGCCGCCCCGGCGCCCGGCGGCGACCCCCGACGCCGCTGGAGCAGCGAGGACGGGCTGCGGCCCCCGGTGCTGCTGCACCGCCGCGACGGCATCCTCCCGACCGTCGCCGCCGCCCTCTCCGTCCGTGGCGAGACCCTGACCGGCACCGCCGCCAAGGGCGACCGGGCCCCCGAGCTGCACCCGCTCGTCCAGGACTTCCTCGACACCCTCACCACCGGGCAGCGCGACCGGCACACCGGCCGATGTCCGGAGGCACTGCTGCTCTCCCGACACCTCACCGCCGTCGAGGCCGGCCGCAGCCGGCGGGCCTCCCGCAAGCCCCTGACCCACGGCGAGGCCCGCCGCTCCCTCAAGCAGGCCCGCCTGACCGCCCGCCGCATCCGCGAGGACGGCGACCCGCTGCACGGCAGCTACGCACCGCCCTGCCGGTCCTGCGACGCGCTCCTCGCCCACTTCGGCGTCCGCGCCGTCGACCTCACCGCACCCGACAACGAGAAGGGCTGACCCGCCCGATGGCCGCCTCCGCCTCCTACGACCGCTCCTCGGCGACCCGCTTCCCCGTCACCGTGGACGCAGCCCTGCGCGCGGCCGGCTGGGGACCCGGCCGCTGGGACATCAAGCAGGCCGAGTTCTGGGCCGACACCCTGCGGGACCACACCAGCCCGGCCGGGCACCGGCACACCGTCTTCCCGGCCGCCGTCGAGGCCTGGGCGGAGTTCGGCGGGCTGACGGTCGGCACGCCCGCACCGGGGCGCCAGATAGCCCCGGCCCGGCTCACCCTCGACCCGCTCAGCGGACTGCACTTGGCCCGCACCTTCGCCGACCTCGGCCGGGCGCTGGGCACCAGCGTCGCCCCGCTGGGGCAGGAGGGCGAGGGCGGCGCCCAGCTGGCCGTCGACCGCGAGGGCCGGGTCTACTCCATCGACCACACCGGCGACTGGTACCTCGGCGGCGGCATCGACGAAGCCCTCACCACCCTCCTCACCGGCCTCCAGCCGGCCCGCCTGACGACGGCGGGCTGACGCCGGCGGGCCGGACCGGCCCCGCCCGGCGTACCGGCTACGCGACGCGCCCGGACCCGGCGTACCGGCTACCCGCGCGGCAGGACCGCCGAGACGCGGAAGCCGCCGGCGTCGGTGGGGCCCGAGACGAAGACCCCGCCCAGCCCCAGCACCCGCTCGCGCATCCCCAGCAGGCCGTTCCCCCCGCTGGGCAGCCCCGCGTCGGCGACCGCCGCGTCCGAGGGGCCGTTCTCCACCTGCATCGCGACCTCGGCGTCCCGGTGCGCCAGCCGCACCCGGACCCGGGCGCCCGGGGCGTGCTTGTGGACGTTGGTCAGCGCCTCCTGCACCACCCGGTACGCGGTCTGCTCCACCTCCGGCGGGTACGGCCGGCACTCCCCCTGCACCTCGAGCTCGACCACCATCCCGGCCGCCCGGGACTGCCCCACCAGCGCGTCCAGCTCGGCGAGGGTCGCGCCCTCCGGGGGCACCGCCACCAGCGCCACCGGGACGGCCGGGGCCGCGGCGCGGACCGGCTCGGCCCGCAGCACCCCCAGCATCTCGCGCAGCTCCGTC
This sequence comes from Streptomyces sp. NPDC089919, assembly GCF_040684615.1. Classification (NCBI taxonomy): domain Bacteria; kingdom Bacillati; phylum Actinomycetota; class Actinomycetes; order Kitasatosporales; family Streptomycetaceae; genus Streptomyces; species Streptomyces sp. NPDC089919. The sequence continues at coordinate 45,608 of NZ_JBFBGK010000059.1, read as the reverse complement.
AGCGCCTGCCGGCCCATGTCCCCGACCAGTTCGGCGTTCCGGAGCGCCTTCGCCGGGTCCTCGGCCACCACCGCCTGGAACGCGGCGGCGTGCACCACCATCAGGGAGACCCGGTGGGCCACCACGTCGTGCATCTCCCGGGCGATCCGGGTGCGCTCCTCCTGACGGGCCCACTCGGCCCGCTCCTCGGCCCGGTCGGCCAGCAGCGACAGCTCCCGCTCCAGGGAGTCGGCCCGCTCCTGGAGGCTCTCCATCAGCCGGCGCCGGGCGCCCACGTACAGCCCCAGCAGCAGCGGCGGGGCGGTCAGCGCCACCGCCATGAAGACCGACACCACCGGCACGTACCAGCGGTCGGCCTGGATGTCGTCCTGGGTGCGCAGGTACGTCACCACGAGCGTGGCGGCCAGCGACATGGTGGCCAGCAGGGCGGTGATCCGCCGGGGCACCTCGGAGGCGGCGAGGGTGTAGAGCCCGACCACGGCGAGCAGGAAGCCCATCGCCGCGGGGGTGACCGCGACCGCCAGCAGCACCACCGCGACCGGCCAGCGCCGCCGCAGCACCAGGGCGGCCCCCACCACGAACCCGAACGCCACGCCCACCGGGACCGGCAGCCCGGCGTCCCCGGCGAAGGCGATCCCTTCGAGCGCGCACTCCAGGGCCGACACCGCGGCCAGCCCCACGTCCAGCACGGCACTCCGCCGCCGCCCCCACCACAGCGGCCCGTCCCGCCCGGCCCCCACCGACTCTTCCCCCGTACTGGTCATACCGCCAGCCTACGTTCGCCCCTGTGCCGCTTCCCGGTGATTACCGGCGCCCCGGCCCGGCCCGGCGTGCGGCCCACGGGGCGTGCACGGCGGGCCGGGCCGCGCCCAAGTCCGCCGGGGCGCCGGGCTTTACCGTCGCACCGAGGGCATGCGGTGCGGCATAGTAGGTGCCGTCGACCGGATCCACATCGCGGTATGCCCGATTCGGTCAGATTTGCTATCCCCTGTGGTGTAATTGGCAGCACTGAGGCTTTTGGTGCCTTATGTCCGGGTTCGAGTCCTGGCGGGGGAGCAGCGCATCGCGGGTCCCGGCCGTCACGGTCGGGACCCGCGCTCGTTACGGGAACGTAGCCCCCCGGTATCCTTCGGTCGTCCACCCCCGAAAAGCCGAAGGGCACACCCGTGAGCGCCAACCGCCCGGCAGCCGTCGTCGTCCTCGCAGCGGGTGAGGGCACCCGCATGAAGTCGGCCACCCCCAAGGTCCTCCACGAGATCAGTGGACGCTCCCTCGTGGGGCACGTGGTCGCCGCCTCCCGCGAGCTGGACCCGCAGGACCTCGTGGTGGTCGTGGGCCACGCTCGTGAGCAGGTCAGAGCCCATCTGGAAGAGCACTACGCGGGCACCCGCACCGCCGTGCAGCACGAGCAGAACGGCACCGGCCACGCCGTGCGCATGGCGCTGGAGGAGCTGGGGGGGACCGTCGACGGCACCGTGATCGTGGTGTGCGGCGACACCCCGCTGCTGACCGGCGAGACGCTGCGGGAGCTGGCGCAGACCCATGCCGGCGACGGCAACGCGGTCACCGTGCTGACCGCCGAGGTGCCGGACTCCACCGGCTACGGCCGGATCGTGCGCGACGCGCAGGGCGCGGTGACCGCGATCGTGGAGCACAAGGACGCCTCCGAGGACCAGCGCGCGATCCGGGAGATCAACTCCGGGGTCTTCGCCTTCGACGGCAAGCTGCTGGTCGAGGCCCTGGGCCAGGTCCGGACGGACAACAGCCAGGGCGAGGAGTACCTGACCGACGTGCTCGGCATCCTGCGGGGCGCCGGCCACCGGGTGGGCGCCTCGGTCGGCGGGGACCACCGCGAGATCCTGGGCATCAACAACCGCGTCCAGCTGGCCGAGGCCCGGACGCTGCTGAACGCGCGGCTGCTGGAGCGGGCGATGCTGGCCGGCGTGACGGTGGTGGACCCGGCGAGCACGCTGGTGGACGTGTCGGTGACCTTCGGCCAGGACGCGGTCGTGCACCCCGGGACGCAGCTCCTGGGCGCCACGCACATCGCGGCCGGCGCGGAGGTGGGCCCGAACACCCGCCTGACCGACACCCGCGTGGGCGAGGGCGCCCGGGTGGACAACACCGTGGCCGACCGGGCCGTGATCGGCGCCGGCGCGACCGTCGGCCCCTTCGCCTACCTGCGGCCGGGCACGGACCTGGGTCCGAAGTCCAAGGCCGGCGCGTACGTCGAGATGAAGAACGCCACGGTGGGCGAGGGCACGAAGGTCCCCCACCTCTCGTACGTGGGCGACGCCACCATCGGCGCGTTCACGAACATCGGCGCCGCGAGCGTGTTCGTGAACTACGACGGCGAGAGCAAGCACCACACGACCGTGGGCTCCCACTGCCGGACGGGTTCGGACAACATGTTTGTGGCTCCCGTCACCATCGGGGACGGCGCCTACACGGCCGCCGGCTCGGTGATCACCAAGGATGTGCCGCCCGGCGCACTGGCCGTGGCACGGGGCCAGCAGCGGAATATCGAGGGCTGGGTGGCCCGCAAGCGTCCGGGCAGCGCGGCCGCGCAGGCGGCCCAGTCGGCGGGCGAGGAGCCCGCCGGCGAAGTCTGACCGGAAACAGGTACGCCGGAGTCGGCGTACCGTGATAGGTGCACGCAATTCGGCTGGCTTGCCGCGCGCGGGACGGACGCGCGCGGGGGCGAGCAGCTTCAACACGTCTGAGGAGACAGTGCTGTGACCGGGATCAAGACGACCGGCGAGAAGAAGCTGATGCTCTTCTCCGGCCGCGCCCACCCCGAGCTGGCCGAGGAGGTCGCGCACCAGCTGGGAGTCGGCCTCGTGCCGACCAAGGCCTTCGACTTCGCCAACGGTGAGATCTACGTCCGCTTCCAGGAGTCGGCGCGCGGCGCCGACTGCTTCCTGATCCAGAGCCACACGGCTCCGATCAACAAGTGGATCATGGAGCAGCTGATCATGCTGGACGCGCTCAAGCGCGCCTCGGCCCGATCGATCACCGTGATCATCCCGTCCTACGGCTACGCCCGTCAGGACAAGAAGCACAAGGGCCGCGAGCCGATCTCGGCCCGCCTGGTGGCCGACCTGCTCAAGACCGCGGGCGCGGACCGCATCCTGACGGTCGACCTGCACACCGACCAGATCCAGGGCTTCTTCGACGGCCCGGTGGACCACCTGTCGGCGCTGCCGGTGCTGGCGGACTACGTGGGCGCCAAGGTCGACCGCACCAAGCTGACCGTGGTCTCCCCCGACGCCGGCCGCGTGCGCGTGGCCGACCGCTGGTGCGACCGGCTGGACGCGCCGCTGGCGATCGTCCACAAGCGCCGCGACAAGGACGTCGCCAACCAGGTGACCGTCCACGAGGTCGTCGGTGACGTCAAGGGCCGCATCTGCGTCCTGGTCGACGACATGATCGACACCGGCGGCACCATCTGCGCCGCGGCCGACGCGCTCTTCGCGCACGGCGCCGAGGACGTCATCGTGACGGCCACCCACGGCATCCTGTCCGGCCCGGCCGCGGACCGCCTGAAGAACTCCAAGGTCAGCGAGTTCGTCTTCACGAACACCCTGCCCGACCCGGGCGACCTGGAGCTCGACAAGATCACCGTGCTGTCGATCGCCCCGACCATCGCCCGCGCGGTGCGCGAGGTCTTCGAGGACGGCTCGGTGACCAGCCTCTTCGAGGAGCAGCAGTAGGCGGATGAGGATCTGAACTAGATCCTTTTGGGCGCGGCCACCCCGCCGGGTAGACTCATCGAGTTGCTCGGCGAGGGAGGCCGCGCCCGGCTGTTTCCAGCCAGGTCCCGGCACTCCGTTATCGACGCGCTCTTCGTAGCAGGCCGTATCGGCCGGGTGACCGTGTCCTTTTTCCCGTCACCCCACGAGGAGTGAGCATGTCCGAGGTCAAGCTGTCCGCCGAGACCCGCACCACCTTCGGCAAGGGCTCCGCCCGCCAGGCCCGTCGCGACGCCCTGACCCCCGCGGTCATCTACGGCCACGGCCAGGACCCGAAGCACGTCAACGTCGAGGCCCACGGCCTGATGATGGCCCTCAAGACCCCGAACGTCCTGATCTCCCTGGACATCAAGGGCGACGGCACCGAGCTGGTCCTCCCGAAGGCCATCCAGCGCCACCCGCTGAAGCGCACCATCTCGCACGTCGACTTCCTGGTCGTCAAGAAGGGCGAGAAGGTCACCGTCGAGGTGCCCGTGCACACCGAGGGCGAGCTGGCCGCCGGCGCCAACATGCTGGAGACCCTGCTCACCACCATCGCCGTCGAGGCCGAGGCCACCCACCTCCCCGAGGCCGTGACCGTCTCCATCGCGGGCCTCGAGGCCGGTGCCTCGATCCACGCCAAGGACCTGGTCCTGCCGAAGGGCACCACCCTGGCCGTCGACCCCGAGACCGCCGTCCTGCAGGTCGTCGCCCCGCAGGCCGAGGAGGCCCCGGCCGAGGTTGCGGAGACCGAGGAGGCCTGAGCCTCCCCCCTCTGCTTGCCGACCGACCGCCGTCCGGCTCCACTGGAGCGGGACGGCGGTCGTTCCTTTTGACCGCTGTGGTGAGGAGCGTGTGATGGCGGACGACGCCAGCAGCCCGTGGCTGATCGTGGGCCTGGGCAACCCGGGCCCGGAGTACGCGGGCAACCGGCACAACGTCGGCTTCATGGTCGCGGACCTGCTCGCGGAGCGGATCGGCGGCCGGTTCAAGGCGCACAAGGCGCGGGCGCAGGTGGTCGAGGGCCGGATCGGCCCGCCCGGGCCGGCGAACCGGCGGATCGTGCTGGCCAAGCCGATGTCGTTCATGAACCTGTCCGGCGGGCCGGTGACGCAGCTGCGGGACTTCTACAAGGTGCCGGTGGAGCGGATCGTGGCGGTCCACGACGAGCTGGACATCGACTACGGCACGCTGCGGCTGAAGCTGGGCGGCGGCGACAACGGCCACAACGGCCTGAAGTCGATGACGAAGTCGATGGGCGCCGAGTACCACCGGCTGCGGTTCGGCATCGGCCGGCCGCCGGGCCGGATGCAGGTCGCGGACTTCGTGCTGAAGGACTTCTCGTCCACCGAGCGCAAGGAGCTCGACTTCTTCGTCGACCGGGCGGCGGACGCGGTGGAGTGCCTGGTCCTGGAGGGCCTGGAGCGGGCCCAGGGCTCGTACAACTCGTAGCGCGCACGGAGAACGGCCGGTGGCCGCGTCCGTCACCCCGAGGGGGGACGGACGCGGCCACCGGCCGTTGCGGTGTCGCCCGGCCGGGTCAGCCGGTGTTGCGCAGGCCCGCGGCGACGCCGTTGACCGTCAGCAGCAGGGCGCGGCCGAGCAGCGGGTCGGCCGGTTCGCCGGCCGCGGCGGCGGCGCGCTGGCGGGCCAGCAGCGAGACCTGGAGGTAGGAGATCGGGTCCAGGTAGGCGTCGCGGACCGAGAAGGTCTGCTGGAGCACCGGCTGCTGGTCGAGCAGCTTCTCGCCGCCGGTGATCCGCAGGACCTCGCGGACGGTCAGCTCGTGCTCGGCCTCGATGAGGGCGAAGACGTGCTTGAGGTTGTCGGGCACGAGGGTGTCGACGTAGTGGCGGGCGATCCGCAGGTCCGTCTTGGCCAGCGTCATCTCGACGTTGGAGAGGAAGTTGCGGAAGAAGTGCCAGCGCTCGCCCATCTCCGTCAGGACGTCGTCCCGGCCGGTCTCGCGCAGGGCCTTGAGGCCGGAGCCGACGCCGTACCAGCCGGGGACGATCTGGCGGGACTGGGTCCAGCCGAAGACCCACGGGATGGCACGCAGGCCGTCGAGGCCGGCGCCGGAGTCGGGCCGGCGGGAGGGCCGGGAGCCGAGGTGCAGGTCGGCGAGCTGGTCGACCGGGGTGGCGGCGAAGAAGTACGCCGGCAGGTCCGGGTCCTCCACGAGCGCCCGGTAGGCGGCGTGGGCGGCGTCGGAGACGGTGTCCATGGCCGCGTCCCAGCGGGCCAGGGACTCGTCGGACTGGCGGGGCGCGGTGTGCAGGGCGGAGGCCTGCAGGGTCGCGGCCACGGTCAGTTCCAGGTTCTCCCGGGCCAGGGAGGGCACGAGGTACTTGTCGGAGATGACCTCGCCCTGCTCGGTGACCTTGATCTCGCCCTCGAGGGTGCCCCAGGGCTGGGCGAGGATCGCGTCGTGCGAGGGGCCGCCGCCGCGGCCGACGGTGCCGCCGCGGCCGTGGAAGAGGCGCAGCCGGACGCCGTAGCGGTGGGCCACGTCGCGGAGCCGGCGCTGGGCGCGGTGGATCTCCCACTGGCTGGTGGTGATGCCGCCGAACTTGGACGAGTCGGAGTAGCCGAGCATGACCTCCTGGACGTCGCCGCGGAGCGAGACCAGGCGCCGGTAGGAGGGGTCGGCCAGCATCTCGTCGAGGATGACGTCGGCGGCGCGCAGCTCGTCGGTGGTCTCCAGGAGCGGCACGATGCCGATCTTGGCCCAGCCGCCGTGCAGGTCGATCAGGCCGGCCTCGCGGGCCAGGACGGCGGCGGCGAAGACGTCGTCGGCGCCCTGGCACATCGAGATGATGTAGGACTCGATGACCTCGGGGCCGAACTTCTCGAAGGCGTCCTTGATGGTGCCGAAGACGCCGAGGGTCTTGGCGCCGGCCGCGTCCAGGGGCGCCGGGGTGGGCGCCAGCGGGCGGCGGGAGCGGAGCTCCTTGGCGAGCAGCCGCTGCCGGTAGTCGCGGGGCATGTCGGCGTACCGCCAGGACTCCTCGCCGAGCCGGTCGAAGAGCTGGCCGAGGGCGTGGTGGTGGGCGTCGGCGTGTTCGCGGACGTCCATCGTGGCGAGCTGGAGGCCGAAGGCGGCCAGCGTCCGGATGGTGCGGTCCATGCGGCCGTCGGCGAAGAGGGCGCCGCGGTGCTCCCGCAGGGAGGTCTGGACGAGGGTGAGGTCGCTGAGCAGCTCGGCGGTGCCGAGGTAGTCGCGGCCTTCCTCGTGGGGGGTGCCCTTGGCCAGCCGCTCGCGGGTGTTGACGAGCTTCTGCCGGATGCAGGTGGCCTTGAGCCGGTAGGGCTCTTCGGCGTTGAGGCGCTTGTAGCGGGGGCTGATCTCGGGCAGGCGCTCCAGGTCGGCCTGGAGGGAGGTGAGCAGTTCCTCGGTGGCGCCGGCGTAGCGGATCGAGTTGGAGAGCAGTCCGCGCAGGTAGTCGACCAGTTCGAGGGCGTCGGTGATGCCGTGCTCGTGCTGGAGGATCAGCACCTCGCGGGTGACCTCGGGGGTGACGTTGGGGTTGCCGTCGCGGTCACCGCCGATCCAGGTGCCGAAGGTCAGCGGGCGGGTGCCGGGGGGCAGTTCGACGCCGACGCGCTGGAGTTCGGCGGCCAGGTCCTCGAGGACGTCGCCGACGGCGCCGGCGTGCAGCTCGTCGAGGTAGTAGATGGCGTTGCGGGCCTCGTCGGCGGGCTCGGGCCGGACCACGCGCAGTTCGTCGGTCTGCCAGATCAGGTCGATGTTCTCGGCCAGGCGCAGGTCGTGGCGGCGGCGGTCGCCGGCCCCGGTGACCGGGGTCTCGAGGAGGGCCGCGATGCGGCGCAGCTTGTTGAGGACGCTGCGGCGGGCCGCCTCGGTGGGGTGCGCGGTGAAGACGGGGCGGACGTTGAGGTTCTTGACCGTCTCGCGCAGGTGCTCGGGGTCGGCGTCCTTGAGCATGTCGGCCGTCCGGGCCAGCAGGCTGCCCTCGGCGGCGCGGTGGGCCCGGAGTTCCTTGCCGCGGTGCACCTGCTCGGTGACGTTGGCGAGGTGGAAGTAGGTGGAGAAGGCGCGCACCAGCTTGGCGGCGGTCTCGAGGTCGGTGTCGCCGAGGAGGGTGGCGGCGGCCTCGCCGTCGGTCCGGGTGAGGGCGCGCACCCGCTCGACGAGGTCGAGCAGGTCCTGGCCTTCCTGGCGTACCAGGGTCTCGCCGAGGAGGTCGCCGAGGCGGCGGATGTCGGCGCGCAGCTCTGCGTTGCCGGTGGTGGTCTGGTCAGCACTGCTCACAGGTGCGGCTCCTTGCAGTGTTTCGAGCGCTACTGGAGGGGGCCCGGGACGCTGCGCGCGGCGGTGTGTGCCGCGGTTGTGCAGCCCGGCTGCCCGTGCGGACCGCGCTGTCCGACGGGCTAAGGATATGTGCCATCCCTCGTGCACCGGTCAACGCGTCCACGGTCCGGTCAACGCGTCCACCGCGCCGGTCGGTCCCTCTTGCCGGACGGAGGCGCGCTGGGATACTTACGATGCCGTAGGTTACGGATCCGTAGCCCGGCCCGAGCCGCCGGGGGCCGGTCCGCACACCCGGCAGTCGCCGCTTCCCAACCCTGTCAGGGGATGACTCATGACCATGAGCCCGGATGTGATCGAAGACGCCCCCGGGGCGGACGGCGGGGCGCCGCCGTCCGCCACTCTGGGCGGTGAGAACAAGCGTTCGATCGAACAGATCGCCCTGCTCGTCTTCATCACGGTGCCCTTCCTGGCGCTGCTCGCGGCGATCCCGCTGGCCTGGGGCTGGGGCGTCAGCTGGCTGGACCTGGGCCTGATGACCTTCATGTACTTCCTGGCCTGCCACGGGATCACCATCGGCTTCCACCGGTACTTCACCCACGGCTCCTTCAAGGCGAAGCGGCCGCTGCGGATCGCCATCGCGATCGCCGGCTCGATGGCGGTGGAGGGGCCGCTGGTGCGCTGGGTGGCTGACCACCGCAAGCACCACAAGTTCTCCGACGCGGAGGGCGACCCGCACTCGCCGTGGCGGTTCGGCGAGACCCTGCCGGCGCTGATGAAGGGCCTGTGGTGGGCGCACATCGGCTGGCTCTTCGACGAGGAGCAGACCGACCAGCTGAAGTACGCCCCGGACCTGGTCAAGGACCCGGCGATCCGCCGCATCTCGCGCGACTTCATCTACTGGACGATGCTCTCGCTGGCGATCCCCCCGCTGGTCGGCGGACTGGTCACGATGTCGTGGTGGGGCGCCTTCACGGCGTTCTTCTGGGGCTCGCTGGTGCGGGTGGCGCTGCTGCACCACGTCACCTGGTCGATCAACTCGATCTGCCACGCGGTGGGCAAGCGGCCCTTCAAGTCCCGGGACCGCAGCGGCAACGTGTGGTGGCTGGCGGTGCTCTCCTGCGGCGAGTCCTGGCACAACCTGCACCACGCCGACCCGACCTCGGCCCGGCACGGCGTGCTGCGCGGCCAGATCGACTCCAGCGCCCGGCTGATCCGCTGGTTCGAGCAGGCCGGCTGGGCCCATGACGTGCGCTGGCCCTCGGACGCCCGGATCGAGGCCCGGCGCAGGGAGAATGCCGCGAACGCGGCATGATGGGTGACGTGGCGATCGACGGCGGTACCCCCAGCAACGACAAGCCCCGGCGCGGCCGCCGGGTCCGGATGACCGGCGCGGAACGCCGCCAGCAGCTCCTGGACATCGGTCGCACCCTGTTCGCGGAGAAGGGCTTCGAGGGCACCTCCGTCGAGGAGATCGCCGCGAAGGCCGGGGTCTCCAAGCCGGTGGTGTACGAGCACTTCGGCGGCAAGGAAGGCCTCTACGCCGTCGTCGTGGACCGGGAGATGCGCCAGCTGCTCGAGGGGGTGACCGGGGCGCTGACCGCGGGCCACCCGCGGGAGCTGCTGGAACAGGCCGCGTTCGCCCTGCTCGACTACATCGAGACGTATACGGACGGATTCCGGATCCTGGTCCGGGACTCCCCCGTCGCGCAGTCCACGGGCACCTTCGCCTCGCTGATCAGCGATATCGCCACCCAGGTCGAGGACATTCTGGGCCTGGAGTTCAAGGCGCGCGGATTCGACCCGAAACTGGCTCCTTTGTACGCGCAGGCGCTGGTCGGCATGGTGGCCCTGACCGGCCAGTGGTGGCTGGAGACCCGCCGCCCGAAGAAGGCCGAAGTCGCCGCCCACCTGGTGAATCTCGCCTGGCACGGCCTGGACGGCCTGGAGGCCAAGCCCCGGCTGGTGGGGCACCGCAAGAGCTGACGGGGGCCGGTCCGGGCCGCACTGGCCTGGACCGGTCGTCGGCAAAAGGTTGTACGGGAAATCGCTTCTTTTTGCGGAAGCGACGGGGTTAACCTCCTGTGACTCACCGAGGGACCCGCCGGCCCGCGTGCATCTCGCACGCCCGTTCCGCTCGCCCGTCCCCCGGCGCACCACGATCGTCCCGGGGGGGACCTTTGAACTCACTGCGGCACTCCGCGCGTGCCGCCGCGCGGCGGGGACTGCTGACGGCCTGCACGGCCCTCGCCCTGTCCGCGGGCACGCTGCTGCCGGCCGGCCCCGCCGTCGCGGACGGCGGGCGCCCCGCGCTGCCCGCCCTGCGCCTGCTCCCGCCGCAGCACGGCGGCCCGGCCGCGGCCGGCTACGCCGCCGGGGCGGCCGCGGCCACCGTGAAGCCGCGGCTGGACGCGGACCGCGACGGCCGTCCCGACGCCCTCTTCCGGGACGCGGACGGCCGGGTGGGCGTGACGCTGTCCACGACGGGGCAGCAGGTGGACTTCAACATCCAGACCACCGACATGGCCGAGGTCGCCAAGGACATCGTGCCGGTCGGCGACCTGGGCGGGGACAAGAACTCCGAGCTGCTGACCCTGTCCGGCTGGGGCATCCTCTCGCTGCACAGCACCACCGGCCCGTACAACGCGGGCCGCCGCACCTGGGCCGGCGGCGGCTGGGGCGCGTACAACAAGCTCCTGGCGCCGGGCGACCTGACCCGCGACGGCCGGCCGGACCTGCTGGCCCGCACCCCGTCCGGCAGCCTCTACCTGTACCGCTCCACGGGCGCCCTGACCGGCGAGCCCTTCGCCCCGCGGGTGTACGTGGGCGCGGGCTGGGGCGCGTACGACCAGCTGGTCGGCGGCAACGACCTGGACCGGGACGGCATCGGCGACCTGCTCGCCAAGACGCCCACCGGCGACCTGTACTTCTACAAGGGCACCGGTTCGGCCACCGCGCCGTTCCGGGCCCGGGTCAAGGTCGGTCCCGGCTGGAACGCCTACAACCAGCTCGCCGGCGCCGACGACCTGGACGGCGACGGCCGGGCGGACCTGGTCGCCCGGGCCTTCGACGGCACCCTGTGGCTCTACCGGTCCACCGGCAGCGGGGTCTTCACGGCCCGCGCGAAGTACGGCACCGGCGGCGAGGCCCTGCGGTTCCTGGGCGGCCACGGCGGCGTCCCGGACTACGGCAAGCACAGCGTCCTGGCCCGCGAGGCCGACGGGCAGCTGTACGAGTACCTGGAGCTGGCGAACGGCACCTTCCGGCGCCGCGCCTCCGCCGGCTACGAGCACGCCTTCACCGGCCGCCCGGTGGCCGCCGCCGGGCTGGACCTGCGCGACGAGCCGCACCTGCTGCGGCTGGGCACCGACACCGTGCACGACTACGACACCGAGGCCGACCTCACCGGCGACTGGACCGGTGCCAAGCTGCTGCTGGGCGTGGGCGACCTCACCGGCGACGGCAAGGGCGACCTCCTCACCCGCGACGCCGCCGGCGTCCTGTGGCTCCACCCGGGCGACGGCCGCGGCCTGGCGACGACCGCCCGGGTGCGGGTCGGTCCCGGCTGGAACGGCTACGACCGGCTGCTGGGCGCGGGTGACTTCAGCGGCGACGGCCGCACGGACCTGATCGCCCGGGACACCGCGGGACGCGTCTGGCTGTACACCGGCACCGGCTCGGCGGCGGCGCCCTTCGCGGCCCGCGCCCAGATCGGCACCGGCTGGGGCGGCTACGACGAACTCGCCGCGACCGGAGACCTCAACGGCGACGGCCGGGCCGACCTGATCGCCCGGGACACCACCGGGACCGTCTACCGCTACACCGCCACCGGCCTGGCCGGCACCGCGACCTTCGGCCCGCGGGTCAAGCTCGCCACCGGCTGGGGCGCGTACACGCACCTCGGCTGACCGGCCGGCCCCGTCGGCGGGCCGGCCGCAGCACCCCTCAGCACCGCACCACACCCCCGAACCACCGTCCCCGGAGGGACCCTTGTCCGTCATGCACAGCACCACCCGTCCCCGTCGCCTGGCGCGGCTCGCGGCCTGCACCGCCCTGGCCCTGTCGGCCGGCGCCCTGCTCACCGCCGGACCCGCAGCCGCCGTCGACGGCCGGGCGGACCGCACCGCCGTCTCCGACGCGGCCGCGCAGCCCTCGCTGACGCTGCCCGCGCGTGCGGACCACGCCGCGGCCGGCTACGCCACGGCCGCGGCCGCGGCCAAGCCCCGGCTGGACCTGGACGGCGACGGACGGCCCGACTGGGTCTGGCGCGGCGTGTGGGGCTTCTGCGGGACGTTCCTGTCCGGCTCCTCGAGCAACAAGTCCACCGAGTTCACGATCTACCACGACACGCTCGAGACCGTGAAGAACATCATCCCGGTGGGCAACGCGGGCGGCTCCTCCCGCCCCGAGCTGCTGACGCTGTCCTTCGACGGGCGCCTCTCCCTGCACCCCACCACCACCAAGGGCGCCGGCGCGCCGACCTGGTCGGGCTACGGCTGGACCGCCTACAACCGCGTGGTCTCCGCGGCCGACCTGAACCGCGACGGCCGCCCCGACCTGCTGGCCCGCACGCCCTCGGGCGACCTGTACCTGTACAAGGGCACCGGGAACCTGCAGGACCCCTTCGCCCCGCGCATCAAGGTGGGCCCGGGCTGGGGCGGTTACGACCAGCTGGTCGGCGCCGGCGACCTGGACCGCGACGGCGTCGCGGACGTGCTGGCCCGCACCGTCGACGGGGTCCTGTACTACTACAAGGGCACCGGCTCGGCCACGAAGCCGTTCAAGTCCCGGGTGAAGGTGGGCCCGGGCTGGAACGCCTACAACCAGATCATCGCGGCGGACGACGTGGACCGCGACGGCAAGACCGACATCATGGCCCGCGCCTTCAACGGCAAGATCTACTGGTACTTCTCCACCGGCAACGGCCACTTCACCCCCCGCTACGACGCGGGCAGCAACTGGCAGGACGTGGAGTTCATGTTCGGCTCCGGCATCACGCCGGTGCTGGGCCGCCACAGCCTCCAGGCCCGGGACGGCGCCGGGAAGATCTACGAGTACGTCGGCCAGACCGACGGCAACTTCTTCCCGCGCACCGAGACCAAGTACGCGCCCATCGAGGCCGGCGCGTCGATGATCTCGGCGTCCGGGCTGGACAAGTTCAACTGGGCCACCGCCGTGCAGGTCAAGGGCGACGGCACCGCCAAGCTCCCCTACCCGTCCGGCGACAGCCCGCTGACCGGCCTGCGCGCCGGCGCCAAGCCGGTGGCCGGTCCGGCCGACCTGACCGGCGACGGCCGGGGCGACCTGCTCAGCCGCGACGCCGCGGGCGTGCTGTGGCTGAACCCGGGCACCGGCTCCCGGACCGCCTTCAAGACGGCCGTGAAGGTCGGCGGCGGCTGGGGCGTCTACAAGAACCTGGTCGGCGGCGGGGACGTGACCGGCGACGGCCGGCCGGACCTGATCGCCCGCGGCACCGACGTGCTGTACGTCTACCCGGGCACCGGCTCGGCCTCGAAGCCGTTCGGCACCCGCTTCAAGGTCGGCGCGGGCTGGAAGCAGTACGACCAGCTCGCCTCCCCCGGTGACCTGAACGGCGACGGCCGCGCGGACCTGGTGGCCCGGGACTCCGCCGGCAAGCTGTGGCGCTACGTCGCCACCGGCAAGCGCGGCAGCTCGACCTTCTCGGCGCGCGGCCTGATCGGCGGCGGCTGGAACATGTACGCGGGCCTGTCCTAGCCGCCGGCAGGACGGCTCCCAGAGCCCAGTGAGGCGGCGGCCCCGCCCCCGGAGACCGGGGGCGGGGCCGCCGCCTTTCCACGGGCGCTCAGCCCGTCTGCGCCAGCGGCTCCAGGAACTCGAGGCGGTTGCCCACCGGGTCCTCGGAGTAGAAGCGCTTGTGGCCCGGGAGGTCGTCGTCCCAGACGACCTTGGCCCCGCGCTCCTCCAACTGCCCCGCGTACGCCTCTATGCCACTCACCCGCAGCCCCGGGTGGGCCTTGCGGGCGGGGCGGAAGTCCGCCTCGACGCCGAGGTGCAGCTGGACCGGTCCGGCGGCGAACCAGCAGCCGCCCCGGGCGGCGAGGACCGGGGGTTTGGGGATCTCCACCATGCCCAGCACCCCTGTGTAGTAGGTCCGGAGCAGGTCCTCGGACCCCGGCGGGGCGGCGAGCTGGACGTGGTCCACGGCGACGAGCATCAGTCCTCCTTGTGTGCGACGACGAAGATCCTGCGGAACGGGAAGACCGTCCCCCGGGGTCCCGGCGGGTAGGCCCCGCGCAGCACGTCCCGGTACTGCTCCAGGAACTCCTCGGTGGCCTTCGGGTCGCCGTGCAGGGCGGTCAGGACCGGCCGCAGGGCCGTCCCCTTCACCCAGTCGAAGACCGGGTCGGGGCCCTGGAGCAGCTGGTGGTAGGTGGTCTCCCAGACGTCGGTGGTGCAGCCCAGCTCGATCAGCCGGGCCAGGTACTCGGCCGGTTCGAGCAGGTGGACGTACCGCTTGCCCTGGCCGCCGAGGCGGTCGCGCCAGCGCGGGGTCTCGCAGAGCGCGGAGAGCAGGGAGTGGCTGGGCGCGGTGTAGTTGTCCGGCACCTGGAAGGCGAAGGTGCCGCCGGGCGCCAGGGCGTTGACCCAGGCCGGGAAGGACCCGGGGTGGCTGGGCACCCACTGGAGCGCGGCGTTGGAGACGATCAGGTCGAAGGGCTCGGCGGGCATCCAGCGGGCGATGTCCGCGTGCCGGAAGTCGAGGGTGCCGCCGCCGGGGGTGCTGCCGGCGTGCTCGTGCTCGGCCCGGGCGAGCATTTCCGGCGAGAGGTCGAGCCCGGTGATGTGGGCGTCGGGCCAGCGGTCGGCGAGGAGGGCCGTGACGTTCCCCGGTCCGCAGCCGAGATCGGCGATGCGGGGACGGCGGCCCGTGTCCGGGAGCTCCGGTATGCGGGCGAGCAGGTCGTGGAAGGGGCGGGCGCGGTGTCCGGAGTGCCGCAGGTACTGCTGCGGGTCCCAGACGGGCGGCGCCTGCGGGGTGACCGTGATCGCTGTAGAGCTCGTGGACGCGGTATCGGAATGCATGTTCGAGCCTCCCTACTGGCTGGGCGAACGGAAGCGGAAGCCGTTCCGGGCCCTCCATGCCCCATGGTCGGCAGAAATATATCTTGATGTCAAGAGACTTCATGTCGACAGACCCCTTACACTGATCGGCATGGAGGACGAGGTCGACCGACTGGTCGCGGCATGGCGGCGGGAGCGCCCTGACCTCGACGTGGAACCGCTCGAAGTGCTCAGCCGGGTCAGCAGGCTCGCGCGCCACCTCGACCGGGCCCGTCGGCTTGCCTTCGCCGAGCACAGCCTGGAGCCCTGGGAGTTCGACGTCCTGACGTCGCTGCGGCGCGCCGGCGCGCCCTACCAGCTCTCCCCCGGCCAGCTGCTGACCCAGACGCTGGTCACCTCCGGCACCATGACCAACCGCATCGACCGGCTGGCCAAGAAGGGCCTGGTCGAGCGGCTGCCCGACCCCAGCGACCGGCGCGGGGTGCTGGTCCGCCTGACCCCCGAGGGGCGCGACCGGGCGGACCAGGCCCTGGCCGGGCTGCTCGCCCAGGAGCGGGCGATCCTGGCCCAGCTGCCGCGCGCCCAGCGCACGGAGCTGGCCGGGCTGCTACGCCAGCTGACCGCTCCGTTCGACAACATCCCCGGGTAGGTCCACCGGCCGCACCCCGGCCCGCCGGGCCAGTGCCACCGCCGCGAGGGTGGAGTGCACGCCCAGCTTCCCGAGGACGTTCTGCATGTGGGTGCGGACCGTGTGCGGGGACAGGAAGAGCCGGGCGGCCACGTCCTTGCGGTTGAGCCCGGCCACCATGCAGCGCAGCACTTCGTGTTCGCGCGGGGTGAGGGAGTCCACCAGCCGCTCGCTGTCCGTGCGGTGCTTGCGGGCGGCCGTCAGCTCCCGCAGCACGCCGGTGAGCAGCGCCGGCGGCAGGTGCGTCTCCTCCCGCAGGACGCCCCGGACGACCGCCAGGAGGCGGGAGAGCGAGCAGTCCTTGGCCACCCAGCCCGAGGCGCCGGCCTGGAGCGCCAACGCGGCCCGGCGGGGGTCGTCCCGCTCGGCGAGGACCACCGTACGGACCGCCGGCTGGGCCCCGCGCACCCCGGCGACCAGGGAGATCCCGTCGGCGGGGCCGCCGGCCTGGCCGTCCGGGACCCGGGCGGACCCGGCCACGGCGCCGAGGTCGGCGTCGACCAGCAGGACGTCGAACCTGCGGCCTTCGGCCGCCGCGCGGTCCAGGCAGCGCAGGGCCGCCGGACCGCTGCCCGCCGCGGACACGTCCACGTCGGGCTCGGCGGCCAGCGCGGCCGCGAGCGATTCGGCGAAGATGCGGTGGTCGTCCACCACGAGGACCCGGATACGAACCACAGACACCCCCAGAGGGACGGGGAACGGACCGGAGGCGGGTACGACGCCCGGCACGGAGCGGGTGCTGCGCGGTCCGGAGTCACGGCCGCCGCCGCAACTGGACTGCTACCCCGGTCCGGACGCCGTACCCGACTGTCTCGACCCCTGAAACGGCACCGGCCCCCACCGGTGCTGAGCATCAGCGTACGGGTGCCGGCGCCCGGCGGTTGGCCGAATCCCAGAAGTTCTCCGGGCACTTTTTCCGGCGGCCGTCGGAGAACTCCCTCGAACTACATGGTGTGTTCACCGACCGACCTTTCGGACCGGCCCGCTCCGGGTCTCCCGGATGGCTGAAAACCGCCGGTATACAACGGACCGCCCACGAGCGGGTGCACGGGGAGCACTACACGCCGCGTGTGTGCGCCGGGCGCCCGCGCGCGGGCACGGAGACGGCGCGCCGATCGGCGCACGCGCCCGCTCTGCGCCGGGGTTTCACCGCCCCGCACCCGCGTCGGCCGGCAGCGGCGCTACTCCCCGTCCTGGGCCTCCGCCTCGCGGCGCAGCGCGAACTCCCATGCGTCGGACACGATTCCGGCGAGGTCCGAGCGCCGGGGCGTCCAGCCCAGCCGCTCGGCCGCGGTGGCCGCGGAGGCCACCAGCACCGCCGGGTCCCCGGCCCGCCGCTCGGCGACCACCTCGGGGATCTCCCGGCCGGTCACCTTGCGGACGGTGTCGATGACCTCGCGCACCGAGAAGCCGCTGCCGTTGCCCAGGTTGCACACCAGGTGCTCGCCCGCGGTGGCCGCGGCGAGCGCGGCCAGGTGCGCCTCGGCGAGGTCGGCGACGTGGATGTAGTCGCGGACGCAGGTGCCGTCCGGGGTCGGGTAGTCGTCGCCGAAGACCGAGATGGACGCCCGCTGCCCCAGTGCGACCTGGAGCACCAGCGGGATCAGGTGGGTCTCGGGGTCGTGCCGCTCGCCGTACTGCCCGTAGGCGCCGGCGACGTTGAAGTACCGCAGGGAGACCGCGGCGAGGCCGTGCGCCGCGCACTCGCCGGCGATCATGTGGTCCACCGCCAGCTTCGAGGCGCCGTACGGGTTGGTCGGGGCGGTCACCGAGCGCTCGGTGAGCAGCCCTTCGGCGGGCTCGCCGTAGGTGGCCGCGGTCGAGGAGAAGACCAGGGTCCGCACGCCCGCGGTGCGCATGGCGGCCAGCAGCTCCAGCGTGCCGCCGACGTTGTTGGCCCAGTACTTGCCCGGGTCCGCCACCGACTCGCCGACCTGCGAGGAGGCCGCGAAGTGCAGCACCGCGTCGAAGGAGCCGTCGAGGTACCGCGCCGCGTCCTGGATCCGCCCGTCGATCAGGGCCGCGCCGGCCGGCACGCCCTTGCGGTGACCGGTGGACAGGTCGTCCAGGACCGTGACCTCATGCCCCGCTTCCAACAAGTGCGCGGCGACCACGCTGCCGACGTATCCCGCACCGCCCGTGACGAAGTACTTGCTCACTCGCTCGCTCCCAGTCCCTGTCGCTCCGTGGCCCAACTGACGGCGCCACAATGCCAGAAGGGACTGTGCGGCCGCTGTGGCGCGGAGCGTGCGGGCGGGTCAGCGCCGGGGCGTCACTCCCGCGGGCCCGGCTGGGCCGGGATGGTGGCACTGCCGGTCCCCGGTCCGTCCGGGAAGGGCAGGGCCGCGCGGTCCAGCAGGCCGGTCCGGGCGGCCAGCGCGGCGGCCTCGAGCCGGGAGCCGACGCCGAGCTTCATCAGGACCCGCTGGACGTGGGTGCGGGCGGTGCTGGGGGCGATGCTCATGCCGGCCGCGATCAGCCGGGTGTCCTCGCCCTCGGCGACCCGGACCAGCACCTCGATCTCGCGCGGGGTGAGGAGCCTGAGCAGCCGGCCGGCCTCGTCGTCGGGGGCGGCGGCCGGGTTGAGCAGTTCGGCGAAGGCGCCCTGGAGCAGCTGGGGGGCGACCGCGGCCTCCCCGGCCCGGGCCTTGGCCAGGGCCCGCTCCACGCCCTCGATGCGCTCGTCGTGGCGGACGTACCCGGAGGCGCCGGCGGCGAAGGCGGCGGCGATCCCGCGGGGGCTGGGCACCGGGCCGAGGACCACCACGGCGATCTGCGGGCGCTCGCGCTTGATGCGCACCACGGGCTCGAACACGCCCGGCTCGGCGGGCGAGGCGGTACCCAGCAGGCACACCTCGGGGGCGCGGCTGATCACCAGCTCGGCGGCCCCGGCGGCCGGGGCGGCCGCGGCCAGCACGCGGTGCCCGCGGAGCTTGAGCGCGGAGGCGAGCGCCTCGGCCAGCAGCCGGTGCTCGTCGACCACCATGACCCTTACACCCATCAGGTGCCCCCTACCCTTCTGCCCCGGCAAGCTACACGCTTGTTCGACGCCGCGCTCCGGTTACCGGCGAGAAGCCCCCGGAAGGGCGCAGGGGCGCCGTCCGTTGCCGGACGGCGCCCCTGCGGACCTCTGGTGGTACGGGCCGGTTCAGCCCGTCTTGAAGGCCACGATGATGTAGTCCTTCTCGGCCGTGCTCGAGTACGGCTTGTCGATCATCGTCTCGGAGATGAACAGCCGGCCCTTGGAGTAGCGGAACTCCGCGTACGAGTCGGAGAACTTGTTCTCCGGGTTGGACAGGGTCTTGTCCGCCGGATTGCGCATCAGGAGGGTCGGCTTGAAGGTCTTCCCGTCCAGGCTGATGATCTCGCCGCCCGTGTCGTAGTCCGCCTTCTTGTAGGCGATCAGGTTCGGGCCGTCCATGCGCAGCGGGAACATGGTCGTGTCCCCGCCGGCGTCCGCGCGGTCGGTGGTCTGCTTGCCGGTCGCCAGGTCGAAGGAGACGATCTCGTTGGACTTGTCGTACGAGCCGGACTTGACCTCGTGCTCCTCGGTCGGGACGTAGACCCGGCCGTTGCCCACCGCGATCTTCTGGCAGGACTCGACCTCGGTGCCCTCGCACTTGGCCGCGTACAGGTCGCTCTTGAGCGGGATGCGCTGGAGGAGCTTGCCGGTGCGCCAGTCGATGGAGAAGAGGTCCGAGATGCCGCTGCCGTCGCCGGCCTGCTCGCCGACGTCGGCGGCGACCACCAGGGGCTTGCTGGAGACGATGCTGGCCCACTCGATGCCCGGGGACATCCGGTAGGTGGAGAGCGGGGCGCCGGTGCGCGGGTCGAGGGCCTGGACCTCCAGGTAACGCGCGTCGGGCTGGCCGCACTTGCGGACCGTCGCGAGGCCGGGGCCGCCGGCGTAGCCCATGTCGTAGCAGGCGTCCGCGGTGATCTTGGGGAGCCAGAGGTTCTTGCCGTCCGCCAGGTTCCACGCGGCGCCGCCGCGCAGGCCGCCCGCGGCGACGGTCTGCCCGCTGATGGTGATCTTGCGGAACTCGATCTTCTGGTCGCCGCCGGTCTGGCCCTTGGCGGAGCCCTTCCACACCAGCTTGCCGGTCTCGACGTCGAACACCGCGACCTCGGTGCACGGCTGGTAGCCGTACTTGCCCACGCGCTTGGCGGGTTCGTACAGGAAGGCGGCCCTGCCGTCCTCGGAGGCGGTGCGGCTGGCCGCGCACACCTGGCCGGGCAGCGGCAGGGTCCACTTGGGCTTGCCGGTGGCCGCGTCGTACCCGACGATCTTGAGGACGTCGGTCTTCGCGTAGGTGGCGTCGGTCAGCCAGGAGCCGTCGACCTTCACCAGATCGGTGATCTTGGGGATCTGGAGGGCCATCAGCATCTTCGAGGCCGGGTCGGCCGGGGCCTTCTCGACCGCGGGGCCGACCGGGGCGTCCGCGCCGCCGCCGGCGGGCTGCGCCGAGGAGGAGCCGGAGGGCTTGGCGCCGCCGCCCTTGGCGTCCGTGCCGCCGTCGTCCTTGCCGACGTACCAGAGGCCGCCGCCGACGATGGCGGCCACCGCCACCACGGCGGTGACGACGATCGCCAGCCGGGCCTTGCGGCCGTCGCCGGCCGGCTTGGGGGCCGGGGCGCCCGGGCCGTACATCGGCTGGGTGGCAGGGGCTTGGGAGTACGGGCCGGGCTGGGCCGGCGGCTGGCCGTAGGGGGCCGCGGGCTGGCCGAAGGGAGCCGTCGGCTGGCCGTACGGGCCGGGCTGCTGACCGTAGGGACCCTCCGCGGGCTGCCCGTACGGACCGGGCTGCTGCGGGTAGCCGTAGCCGTCCTGCGGGGGCGCGGCCGGCGGCTGGCCCGGCTGCTGGGGCGGCTGGCTCGGCGGCGGCGGGGCACCGAAGCCGGCCCGGGGGTCCTGGGGGGCGCCGAAGCCCTCGCTGGGCGGCTGGGGCGGGGTGCTCATGGCGTGGTTACCTCTCGGTGGCGGTGGGCGGCGCTCACTTGCCGAACACCATCATCAGCTTCTCCTGCACGTCGTCCTTGCCCGTCAGGTGCGTGACGGACAGGAAGAGACGGCCGTCGGCATAGGCGATCTGCGGTTCGTAGAAGGACTTCTCGACGTCCACGGACGCGGCGGAGGACGGGTTGCGCAGGACCGCCTTCGGCTTGCCGCCGCCCGTGAGGGAGACGACCTCGCCGCCCTTGCCCTCGACGGCCTTGCGGTAGGCGTAGACCGTGCCGCCCTGCGCCGTCATCGGCTGGAGGGTGCGGCCCGCGCCGGCGGTCGAACGCCACTTCTCCTTGCCGGTGGTCAGGTCGAAGGCGACCACGGCGTTGTCGGAGTCGTCGGCGGTCGGGAAGTAGAAGGTGTTGCCGTCGACCACGGGCCCGTAGCAGCTCTGCAGGTCGCGGGTGACGAGGGACCAGCCGCAGTCGGTGGCGAACTGGCTCTTGCTCTTGATCTGGGCGCGGATCTTCCCGTCCGTGCCGAGCACGATGATGGCGCGCTTCTTCTTGTCGTCGTTGTTCAGGTCCACGACGACCGGGTCCACGGAGTAGACCTTGTTGGCGCGCCAGCCGTCGGGCGCCTTGTACGTCCAGTTCACCTTGCCGGTGACCGGGTCGAGGCCCTGGATCTGCTCCTTGCGGACGTCGCCGACCTTGACCGTGCAGTTGGCGACCGCGACGAGCCTGGTGCCGCCCGCGTAGGCGTCGGGCAGGCAGTTGCCGGTGGCCTTGACGAAGAGCTTCTTGCCGTCGCTGACCCGGAAGGCGCTGGAGGGCCCCATGCGGCTGACGGTGACGGTGTCCCCGGTGATCGCCATGCCGGGGGTGGTCATGATGTCGAACATGCCCTCTTCGGGGATGTCGTGGCTCCAGCCGGCGGTGCCGGTCTTCAGGTCGAGCTGGCGGAGCTGGTTGCACTTGGCGTTCTTGGAGGTGCCGTTCTTGAAGGCGAGGACGACCTTGCCGTCGGCGGTGGTCTGCCGCGGGGTGCCGCAGATGTCGCCGGTGAAGGGCACGGTCCAGCGGGGCTTGCCGTCCTTGACGGCGTATCCGGTGACGGTCCGGTAGACGACCTTGACGACGGTGTCGCCGACCACCCACATGACGGGGGCGTCGGCGCCGCCGCCCGGCACGTCCTGGTCGTTCATCTTCAGCCAGAGGACCTTGTCCTCGCCGGGCTTGCGGTCCGCGTTCAGGTCCTCGCCGGCCTTGCTGCCGTCACCGTCGCCGTTGCCCTCGTCCACCGTCGGGGAGGCGGAGGGCTTGGCGTCGCCGCTGGCCTGGGCGACCGGGAGCTCGGCGTCCTTCTTGTCGCCGTCCCGGCCGAAGGCGAAGTACGCGCCGGCGCTGATGACCAGGATGCCGGCCAGGGCCGCGGCCAGGATCACGGTGCGCTTCTTGCGCGGTCCGGCGGGCGGCGCGGGCGGCGGCGGGAAGCCGGGGGCCTGGGGGAAGCCGGGGGCGCCCTGCGGCGGGCCGTAGGGGCCCGGCCGGCCGTACGGGGCCTGCCCGGGCTGGGCGTAGGGGGCCGCGGCGGGCTGCGCATAGGGGTTCTGCCCGTCGGGCTGCGCGTACGGGTTGGGCGTGGCGCCGGGGTAACCGGCGGGCGGCGGCGGCTGGTTCGGCGGCTGGGGCGGCTGGTGCGGCGGCTGCGGGGCCCCGTAGCCGCCGGGAGGCTGGGTGGGCGGCGTGGTCATCAGCGCATACCTCGGCGTCGGTGGTTCGGGCAGGGGGGCCACTCTTTCTACCACCCGTTCGAGACACCGAACGGGCCGGTTCAGCCCCTGTACCAAAGGGCGAACCGGCCCGTGACACGGCCGTTATCGGACGCGGCCGGAAGCCGCCGGTCAGACGTCCTCGGCGAGCTCCAGCCACTTCATCTCCAACTCGTCGCGCTCCGCGATCAGTTCACGGAGCTCCGCGTCGAGCTTGGCGACCTTCTCGAAGTCGGTGGCGTGGTCGGCGATCTGGGCGTGCAGGTTGGTCTCGCGGTCCGAGATCTTGTTGAGCTGGCGCTCGATCTTCTGCAGTTCCTTCTTCTGGGCGCGGCTGTCGCCGGCCGGCTTGTCCTTCGCCGCGGCGGCCGGGGCCGGCGCCGGGGCGGCGGCCTCGATCATCCTGGCCCGGCGCTCCAGGTACTCGTCCAGGCCGCGCGGCAGCATCCGCAGGGCGGCGTCGCCGAGCAGGGCCATCACCGTGTCGGTGGTGCGCTCGATGAAGAACCGGTCGTGGGAGATCACGATCATCGAGCCGGGCCAGCCGTCGAGCAGGTCCTCGAGCTGGGTCAGGGTCTCGATGTCGAGGTCGTTGGTGGGCTCGTCGAGGAAGAGGACGTTGGGCTCGTCCATCAGCAGGCGCAGGATCTGCAGCCGGCGGCGCTCGCCGCCGGAGAGGTCGCCGACCGGCGTCCACTGCTTCTCCTTGGTGAAGCCGAACTGCTCGCAGAGCTGGCCGGCGGTCATCTCGCGGCCCTTGCCCAGGTCGACCCGGTCGCGGACCCGCTGGACGGCCTCCAGGACCCGCAGGGACGGGTCGAGTTCGCCGACCTCCTGAGAGAGGTAGGCCAGCTTGACGGTCTTGCCGACGGTGATGGTGCCGGCCGCGGGCTGGGTCTCGCCCTGGGTGCGGGCGGCCTCGGCCAGGGCGCGCAGCAGCGAGGTCTTGCCGGCGCCGTTGACGCCGACCAGGCCGATCCGGTCGCCGGGGCCGAGGTGCCAGGTGAGGTGCTTGAGCAGCAGCTTCGGGCCGGCCTCGACGGAGACGTCCTCCAGCTCGAAGACGGTCTTGCCGAGGCGGGAGTTGGCGAACCGCATCAGCTCGCTGGTGTCGCGGGGCGGCGGCACGTCGGCGATGAGGGCGTTGGCGGCCTCGATGCGGAAGCGCGGCTTGGAGGTGCGGGCCGGGGCGCCGCGGCGCAGCCAGGCCAGCTCCTTGCGCATCAGGTTCTGCCGCTTGCTCTCCTCGGTGGCGGCGATCCGGTCGCGCTCGGCGCGGGCGAAGACGTAGTCGCTGTAGCCGCCCTCGTACTCGTGGACGTCACCGCGCTGCACGTCCCACATGCGGGTGCAGACCTGGTCGAGGAACCAGCGGTCGTGGGTGACGCAGACGAGGGCCGAGCGGCGGGTCTGGAGGTGGCCGGCCAGCCACGAGATGCCCTCGACGTCGAGGTGGTTGGTGGGCTCGTCGAGGACCAGGAGCTCCTGCTCGGCGATGAGCAGCTTGGCGAGCGCGATGCGGCGCCGCTCGCCACCGGAGAGGGGGCCGATGACGGTGTCCAGGCCCTGGCCGAAGCCGGGCAGGTCCAGGCCGCCGAAGAGGCCGGTGAGCACGTCGCGGACCTTGGCGTCGCCGGCCCATTCGTGGTCGGCGAGGTCGCCCACGATCTCGTGGCGGATGGTCGCCTTGGGGTCGAGGGAGTCGTGCTGGGTGAGCACGCCCATCCGGAGGCCGCCGCTGTGGGTGACCCGGCCGGTGTCGGGCTCCTCCAGCTGGGCGAGCATGCGGATGAGGGTGGTCTTGCCGTCTCCGTTGCGGCCGACTACCCCGATCCGATCCCCTTCGGACACGCCGAGGGAGATGCCGTCGAGCAGGGTGCGGGTTCCGTACACCTTGCTGACTGCCTCGACATTGACCAGGTTGACGGCCATCCACGCGCTCCAGGGAAGGGGATCGATCAGCCCCTCAGCCTAACCCGCTGCGACCCGCCCGCCCGCTCCGTCCCACCCACCGGTCCCGCCCCGGGGGCGGGTGGGGGTGGTGCGGCCGGCCCAGCGGGGTCAGGAGACGACGGTGGCGCCCGGGGAGGGGGAGGTGGCGGTGCGGGCGGTGCGGCAGGTGCCGGAGGCGAGGAGGGCGGCGGCGACCTTGTCGGCGGACTCCGCGTCGGCGGTCAGGAAGGCCGTGGTCGGGCCGGAGCCGGAGACCAGGGCGGCCAGGGCGCCCGCGCCGAGCCCGGCGTCGAGGGTGTCCGCGAGCTGCGGCCGCAGCGAGACGGCCGCGGCCTGCAGGTCGTTGGCCAGGACGGCGGCCAGCGCATCGGCGTCGCCCGCGGCCAGGGCGGCCGGCAGGCCGGGGTGGGCGGCGGGCACCGGGATCTCGCGCCCCTCGGCCAGCCGGTCGAACTCGCGGAAGACGGCCGGGGTGGACAGGCCGCCGTCGGCCATGGCGAAGACCCAGTGGAAGGTGCCGCCGGTCTCCAGCGGGGTCAGCACCTCGCCCCGGCCGGTGCCGAGCGCGGCCCCGCCGACCAGGCTGAAGGGCACGTCGCTGCCCAGTTCGGCGCAGATCTCCAGGAGTTCCGCGCGGGAGGCGCCGGTGCCCCAGAGGGCGTCGCAGGCCAGCAGGGCGGCGGCGCCGTCGGCGCTGCCGCCGGCCATGCCGCCGGCGACCGGGATGTCCTTGGCGATGTGCAGGTGGACCCGGGGCTCGATGCCGTACCGGGCGCCGAGGAGTTCGGCGGCGCGGGCGGCGAGGTTGGTGCGGTCCAGCGGCACCTGGGCGGCGTCCGGGCCGCTGCAGGTGACGGTCAGCTCCTCGGCCGGGGTGGCGGTCACCTGGTCGTACAGGGAGACCGCGAGGAAGACGTTGGCCAGGTCGTGGAAGCCGTCGGGGCGGGCGGCACCCACCGCCAGCTGGACGTTGACCTTGGCGGGGACCCGTACGGTGACGGGGCCCGCGGCGGGTTGCGCGACGCTCACAGGGCGGCCTCCTGGGGGGCGGGCTTGTGCTCGGCGATCCGGGCGAACTCCTCGACCGTAAGGGACTCCCCTCGAGCCTGCGGGGAGATCCCGGCGGCGACCAGGGCCTGCTCGGCGCCGGCGGCGGAGCCGGCCCAGCCGGCGAGGGCGGCGCGCAGGGTCTTGCGGCGCTGCGCGAAGGCCGCGTCGACCACGGCGAAGACCTCCCGCTTGGTGGCGGTGGTCTTCACCGGCTCGGCGCGCTTGACGAGGGAGACCAGCCCGGAGTCGACGTTGGGCGCGGGCCAGAAGACGTTGCGGCCGATGGCGCCGGCCCGCTTCACCTCGCAGTACCAGTTGGCCTTGACGGAGGGCACGCCGTAGACCTTGTTGCCGGGGCGGGCGGCGAGCCGGTCGGCGACCTCCGCCTGGACCATGACGAGGGTGCGCTCGATGCTCGGGAAGCGGTCGAGCATGTGCAGCAGCACGGGTACCGCGACGTTGTACGGCAGGTTGGCGACCAGCGCGGTGGGGGCCGGTCCGGGCAGTTCCTGGACGAGCATCGCGTCGGAGTGCACCAGCGCGAAGCGGGCGGCCTTGGCCGGCAGCCGGGCCTCGATGGTGGCGGGCAGGGCGGCGGCCAGGACGTCGTCGATCTCCACGGCGGTGACGTGGTCCGCGGCCTCCAGCAGGGCCAGCGTCAGCGACCCCAGGCCCGGTCCGACCTCGACGACCGTGTCCTCGGGCCGGACCTCCGCGGTGCGGACGATCCGGCGCACGGTGTTGGCGTCGATGACGAAGTTCTGGCCCTTCTGCTTCGTCGGGCGGACGCCCAGGACCGCGGCCAGTTCGCGGATGTCGGCGGGTCCGAGGAGGGCGTCGTTGCTGTCGTGCTGTTCAGGGGTGCTCACCGGTAAAGCCTACGGCCGCAGTGGGGCCACGGACTCGCCCCCCGCTGCACGTAGAGCTTCTTGGCCCGGTAGGTCTGCTCGGAGCCGCTGGCGTCCTGCGGGCGGCCGCTGCCGCCGAGGGACTGCCAGGTCTGTACGTCGAACTGGTAGAGCCCCCCGTACGTGCCCGAGCCGTCGACCGCGCCGGGGCGGCCGCCGGACTCGCAGTGCGCCAGGGAGCCCCAGTCCAGCCCGTCGGCGCCGGCCACCGAGGTGGGCAGCGGCCGGGTGCCGACCCGGATCCGCTGGGTGACCGGCTCGCGCACCACCTCCTCGGCGATCCGGCGGGGCCGCTGGCGGACGCCGTTGACGGTCCGCAGGGCGTAGGTGACCCGGCGGGCGCCCTGTTTGCCGGTCCGCTCGACCACCTCGGTGCCGGCGAAGAGCTCGTCGTCGGTGACCTTCTCGGTGCGGTACGGGATGAGCTCCTCGCGGACCTCCCGGGTGCCGGTGATGCGCAGCACGGTGACGGTCTGGCCGTCGCGGGGGAAGGAGCCCGGCGGGACGGAGGTGGTGTCCTGGCCCTGGAGGGAGATGCCGGCCTGGTCCAGGGCCTCGCGGACGGTGGCGGCGTTGGTGCGGACGGTCCGCTCGCGGCCGTCGGCGAGGAAGGTGACGCTGCGCTCGGTGCGCACGCTCAGGCTCATCCCGCGGCGGGTGATGGGGGTGCTGCGGGAGGCGGAGAGGTAGGCGCCCTCGGCGCGCACGCCGAGCTGGCGCAGGGCCGCCTCGACGGTACCGGCGGTGGTCCACACCCGGCGGCGGGTGCCGTCGAGGGTGAGGACGACGGGCCGCCCGTACCGGACGACCACCTCGTCGCCGTCGGCGAGGGGGCTGCCGGGGGCGGGGGCGACCAGGTCGTGCTCGCCGACGCCGACGCCCTGCTGGCCGAGGAGTTCGGTGACGTCGTCGGCGAAGGTGTGCATGGTGCGCGGGACGCCGTCGACGGTGAGCCGGACGGCCTTGTCGCTGGCCACGAAGGCGGAGGTGCCGCCGGCGAGGAAGGCGACGACGAGGGCCTGCGGGACCAGCCGGCGCCAGGTGCCGGGGCCCTTGGGGCCGGCGGCCCGTCTCGACCGGGCGCCCGCGGGCGGCGCGCCGCCGGGGGCCGTGGCCTCGGCGCCCGCGCCGGCCCGGCGGCCCCGGGTGCCGTCCGGCCCCGCCGTCCGGTCAGCCCGCCGGCCGCGCGGGGCGCCGGGTGCCCCGGCCCCGGGGTTCTCCGGTGCTCGCCGGGTGCCGGTACCCGCTCCGGAGGCCTTGCCGCGGCGGGCGGCGGCCCGTCGGCCGGGGCCGGGCCGGGCGGGCGGGGCAGCCCCGGGGGATGGCTCGGCGGGGGCGGCCTGCGGCGGGACGTCGGCGCGGCCGGACCTGCGGCGGCGGGCGGCCCGCCGGTCGGGTTCGGTGCGCGGGGCGGGCACCTCCGCGGTGCGCCGGCGGCGGCCGCTGCCGGGGGCGAGGGCGGCCTCGTACGGGTCGGCCCCCGGGGGGTAGGCGGCGGGCAGGGTGTCGGCCTCGGCGAGCCGGGCCGCGTCCGCGGGGCCCGGGTAGCGCCCGTCGGGCAGCGGCTCCGCCGTGGCGAGCCAGTCGGCCGCCCCGGGCTGCGGGTCCGGGGGGCCGGGGTAGCTGCCCGGCGGCAGGGGTTCCGCGGAGGCGAGCCAGTCGGCCCCGGCCGGGTACCCGCTCGCGGGCGGCGGTCCCGCCGGGGCGAGCCAGTCGGCGGCGGTGGCGAGCCGGTCCGCGACCGACGGCGGCGGCCCGCCGGGCTCAGGCAGGCCGGACCCCGGTCCCGGGTGGCCGCCGGCGGGTGCGCTCGCGACGCCCGGCCAGTCGGTCCAGTCGCCCGGAGCGGGTGCGGGGACGACCCCCTCGGCCGGCCCCGGGCCGGTGGCGAGCCAGTCGGCCGCGGTGGGTGCCGGGTACCGGGCGTCCGGCGGCGGGCCCGCCACGTCGGGGTAGCCCGCGGACGGCACCGCCCGGGCTCGACGACTGCCCTGCCCATCGGTCACGACGCGCTCCCACCGGTCCTGGCCCCCCGCCTGGGGACGGGCACGGGACACTAGCGGAGCGACCGTCACTCACCAAAGCGGCACGACCACGGAGAGTGCCGAACGCGCGTTTCAGTAGGCGAAGGCGCGGGCGGTGTTGGCGGCCAGTGCCTCGGCCATCGCGTCCTCGGTGATGCCGCGGACCGCGGCCATCGCCCGGACCGTGACCGGAATGAGATAGGGGGCGTTGGGCCGTCCGCGGTACGGCGCGGGCGTCAGGAAGGGCGCGTCGGTCTCCACCAGGACCAGCTCCAGCGGGGCGACGGCCAGGGCGTCGCGCAGGTGCTGGGCGTTCTTGAAGGTCATGTTGCCCGCGAAGGACATGAAGTAGCCGGCCTCGGCGCACTCCTTCGCCATCTCGGCGTCGCCCGAGTAGCAGTGGAAGACGGTGCGCTCGGGCGCGCCCTCCTCCCGCAGGATGCGCAACACGTCCGCGTGCGCCTCCCGGTCGTGGATGACCAGGGCCTTGCCCCGCCGCTTGGCGATCTCGATGTGGGCGCGGAAGGAGCGCTCCTGCGCGGCCATGCCGTCGGGGCCGGTGCGGAAGTAGTCGAGACCGGTCTCGCCCACGGCCTTGACGTGCGGGAGCGCGGCCAGCCGGTCGATCTCGGCCAGCGCCTCGTCGAGGGCCGGCTCGCCGCCGGGCACCCGGGCGCCCTGCCGGGACCAGCCGTCGGGGTCCCCCAGCACGATCCGGGGCGCCTCGTTCGGGTGCAGGGCGACCGCCGCGTGGACGGCGTCGTACTGCGCGGCGGTGTCGGCCGCCCACTGGGAGCCCTTCACGTCGCAGCCCACCTGGACGACGGTGGTGACACCGACCGAGGCGGCCTTGCGCAGGCCTTCCTCGACCGTGCCCTCCTGCATGTCCAGGTGGGTGTGCGAATCGGCGACCGCCACGCGGAGCGGCTCGGGCAGCGGCGGCGGGGCGTCCTTCGGGCTCATACGGACGATCTTATGAGGAACGGAACCGCCTCATGAGGCGGGCCAGCCAGCCGCCGCCCGCACCGCGGTCCTCCTCGGTCACCGGCACCGGTCCGGGTGCCGGGTGCGCGGTGCCGCCGCGGGCCTGCCGGGGCGTCCGGTCCCGGCGGGCGAGCCGTTCGCGCTCGTGCTCGTCGACGGTCGCGGGCACCGGGCCGGCGATCCCGGGCGCGATCCGGCGGTGGTGGTAGAGCTGGTCGAGCATGCCGAGCACCGAGGAGACCTGACCCTCCCGCATGATCCGCACCACGTGTCCGCCACAGTTCATGCAGGTCGGGTTGGACAGCGGCGACGGGACGCGCTCCCCCTGGACCGTGTAGATGATGAAGGGCTGGCCCTTGCCGTCCACGTGGTGCTCGATCTCGTACGACTGCTCCCAGCCGTACCCGCACTTCATGCACGCGAACGAATAGGCCTCGCGGACCGTGGCTATGCCGGTGTCCACGGGACGGGCGGCCGTGACCGGGGCCGCTGCGGGGACGGGGGTGTCTGCGATCTCACTCATGCCAGCTCCTCTGGTTCCGCTGGTGGCACTAGCCAGTGGACGCCTCTTCCGGCGGGAGCGCATCAGGCCCTGTCGACTTATGGACGGACTTTGGGCAGTACATGCCCAAAGTGCCCGGTGCGCGGCCTAATCTTTGCTTTTCAGGTTAGTCCTTTACCGTCTTACGGCACCTTCTGAGCCGCATTCTTTGCCGCCACGACCGCGTCGAACACCTCGCGCTTGGGTAGCCCTGCTTCCACCGCCACGGCCGCGATCGCCTCCTTGCGGCGCTCCCCCGCCTCCTCGCGCACCTGCACCCGGCGCACCAGCTCCGCGGCGTCCAGCTCGGCCGGTCCGGTCTCGGGGGCGCCCTCGACGACGACGGTGATCTCGCCGCGGACCCCCTCGGCCGCCCAGGCCGCGAGCTCCGCCAGCGGGCCGCGCTTGACCTCCTCGTACGTCTTGGTCAGCTCGCGGCAGACGGCGGCCCGGCGCTCGGCGCCGAAGACCTCGGCCATCGCGGCGAGGGTGTCGTCCAGCCGGTGCGGGGCCTCGAAGTAGACGAGGGTGCGGCGCTCCTCGGCCACCTCGCGCAGCCGGCCCAGCCGCTCGCCGGCCTTGCGGGGCAGGAAGCCCTCGAAGCAGAAGCGGTCCACCGGCAGTCCGGACAGCGCCAGCGCGGTCAGCACCGCGGAGGGCCCCGGCACGGCCGTCACCTTGATGTCCTGCTCCACCGCGGCCGCGACCAGCCGGTAGCCGGGGTCGGAGACCGAGGGCATCCCCGCGTCGGTCACCAGCAGCACCCGCGCGCCGCCTTCCAGCGCCTCGACCAGCTCGGGGGTGCGGGCGGACTCGTTGCCCTCGAAGTAGGAGACGACGCGTCCGGAGGTGTGGATGCCCAGCGCCCGGGTCAGTCCGCGCAGCCGCCGGGTGTCCTCGGCGGCGATCACGTCGGCGCCCTGGAGCTCGGCGGCCAGCCGCGGCGGCGCGTCGGCGATGTCGCCGATGGGCGTGCCGGCGAGCACGAGCACCCCGGCGGAGTTCGGCTGGGGACGGCTGGGCTGGGGCTGCTGATCTGTCACCCCTCCATCCTCGCAGCCCGGAACAGGGGTCTCACACAGATGTGTTCCCTACGATGACCCGGTGACCAGTACCGCGACGCCCCAGCCCAGCCCCGCGGGGGCCCCGCCCGGCCCGGCTGACCCCACCGGACCCGAGAGCCGGCTGGACCGGCTGCGCCGGTTCGGCTACGTGCCCGCGCCGTCCGCGCTGGTGGACGTACGCGACCGGCTGGTGCCCCCCTACGCGCAGGCCTCTCCTCGGCTCTGGGCCTCGCTCGGGATCTCCGCGGCGGGCGGGGAGCGCGCCGGGCGGCTGCTGGCCTGGGCCGGCCCGCTGCTGGTGGCGCTGGTCGCGGGGGTGGTGCGGTTCGTGCACCTGGGCAGCCCCAAGGCGGTGATATTCGACGAGACGTATTACGCCAAGGATGCCTGGGCGACCATCAAGCAGGGGTACGAGGCCAGTTGGCCCAAGGAGATCGACAAGTCGATCATCCGCGACCCGTCCGGCCTCGCGCTGCCGCTGGACCCGGGGTACGTGGTGCACCCGCCGGTGGGCAAGTGGGTGATCGGCCTGGGCGAGTGGATGTTCGGCCTGACGCCCTTCGGCTGGCGCTTCATGACCGCGCTGCTGGGCACGGTGTCGGTGCTGATGCTCTGCCGGATCGGGCGGCGGCTCTTCCGGTCCACCTTCCTGGGCTGCCTGGCGGGGCTGCTGATGGCGGTGGACGGGCTGCACCTGGTCATGAGCCGGACGGCCCTGCTCGACCTGGTCCTGATGTTCTTCGTGCTGGCGGCCTTCGGGGCGCTGCTGATCGACCGGGACAAGGCGCGGGCCCGGCTGGCGGCGGCGCTGCCGCTGGACGAGGACGGCCGGGCCCGGCCGGACTCGGTGGTGGCCGAGACCCTGCGGCTGGGCCGGCGGCCCTGGCGGCTGGTGGCGGGCGTCTGCCTGGGCCTGGCCTTCGGCACCAAGTGGAACGGCCTGGTGGTGCTGGCGTTCTTCGGCATCCTGACGGTGGTCTGGGACGTCTCGGCGCGCCGGGTGGCGGGCGCGGGCGCCCCCTGGGTGGCGATGCTCAAGCGGGACGCGTTCCCGGCCTTCCTCTCCACCGTCCCGGTCTCGCTGGGCGTCTACCTCGCCTCCTGGACCGGCTGGATCCTCAGCCCGGACGACGGCAGCGGCGGCTACTTCCGCGACTGGTCGGCCAAGCAGGGCGGGGTGTCCTGGCTGCCGGACTGGCTGACCAGCCTGTGGCACTACGAGACCGAGGTCTACAAGTTCCACGTCAACCTCACGGCCGGCCACACCTACGAGTCGAACCCGTGGAGCTGGCTGGTCCTGGGCCGGCCGGTCTCCTACTTCTACGAGTCCCCGGCCCCGGGCGCCGACGGCTGCCCGGCCTCGACGGCGGGCAAGTGCGCCCGCGAGGTGCTGGCCCTGGGCACCCCGCTGCTGTGGTGGAGCGCCTGCTTCGCCCTGCTGTACGTGCTCTACCGCTGGTTCTTCCGCCGCGACTGGCGGGCCGGCGCGATCGCCTGCGGGGTGGCGGCCGGCTACCTGCCCTGGTTCAACTACCAGGAGCGGACCATCTTCTACTTCTACGCGGTGGTCTTCGTCCCGTACCTGTGCCTGGCGGTGGCCATGATGATCGGCGCCCTCCTGGGCCCCGCCCACGCCACCGAACGCCGCCGCACCGTCGGCGCGGTCGGCGCGGGCGTCCTGGTCCTGCTGATCGTGTGGAACTTCATCTACTTCTATCCGATCTACACAGGTCAGAGCATCCCCCTGGACTCCTGGCGCAACCGGATGTGGTTCGACACCTGGGTCTGAGCCGCGCGTCCTGAGTAGGAATACTCAGGACACCGCGACCCCCCTCCGCTATTTTGATCACGTTCAAAAATCTCTGGGGAGGGGTTCGTGATGAGGGGTGGGGTCAAGGCCTCGATCGTGGGCGGGGTGTTCCTGGCCATGGCGGGCGGAGCGGGGCTGGGGGTGTACAGCCTGCTGGCGCCGGTGGGGGCGGACCATCCGACGGGTCCGCCGAGCGCCGAGGAGGCGGCGCGGACGGCGAAGGACTTCCTCGCCGCCTGGGCCGCGGGGGACCAGCGCGCGGCCGCCGGTCTGACGAACAACCCGGAGGCCGCGCAGACCGCGGTGGCGGAGTACCGCGACCGGGCGCACATCACCAAGGCGGTGATCACCCCGGGCCCGGTGGTGAACGACCGGGTGCCGTTCACCGTGCGCGCCGAGGTCTCGTACCAGGGGAAGACCAAGCCGCTGCAGTACTCCTCGGCGCTGTCCGTGGTGCGCGGGCTCACCAGCGGGGACCCGCTGGTGGACTGGGTGCCGTCGGTGATCCACCCGCAGCTACAGGCCGGGGAGAAGCTGCGCACGGGCGAGCCCGAGCAGCCGCCGGTGGTGGCGGTGGACCGGCACGGGAAGGTGCTGAGCGGCGAGAAGTACCCGTCGCTGCGGCCCCTCCTGGACGGTCTGCGCAGCAAGTACGCGGGGGCCGGCGGCAGGGGCGGCGCCGAGCTGTGGATCGAGTCGGCGCTGGCGGACGGGCCCCGGCGGACCCTGCTGACCGTCGACCCGGGCGTACCGGGGCAGGTCCGGACGCTGCTGGACGCGGGGGTGCAGGCGGCGGCCGAGCGGGCGGTGGCCCGGCACCCGGAGTCCTCGGTGGTGGCGCTGCGGCCCAGCACGGGCGAGGTGCTGGCGGTGGCGAACCACCGCGGGGACGGCTTCGACGCGGCGCTGCTCGGCACCACGGCCTCCGGCTCCACGCTGAAGATCGTGACGGCGGCGATGCTGCTGGACCGGGGCGTGGTGGCCGCCGACAGGACCGCCGAGTGCCCGGAGTCGGTGTCCTGGTACGGGAAGTCCTTCCGGAACCAGGGCGGGTTCTCCTCGGCCGGGCGGCCCTTCGCCGACAGCTTCGCGCGCTCCTGCAACACGGCCTTCATCAAGCAGATCAAGAAGGTGGACGACGAGTCGGCGCTGGCCGACGAGGCCCGTGAGGTCTTCGGCCTGGGGCTGGACTGGCAGACGGGCGTGCCGACCTTCGACGGGGACGTGCCGGCGGCGACCGGCGCCGAGGCGGCGGCCGAGTACATCGGCCAGGGCCGGGTCCGGATGAACGCCATGACCGTCGCCTCCATCACGGCCACCGCCAAGACGGGTGCCTTCCGGCAGCCGGTGGTGGTCTCCCCGGAGGTGGACCACCGTACGGTCGCCACGGCCGAGCGGGCCATGAAGCCCTCGGTCTCGGCGCAGCTGCGGCAGATGATGCGGCGGACGGCGGCGAGCGGGACGGCCGCCGGCGCGATGGCCTCGGTACCGGGCCGGGACAAGGGCGCCAAGACCGGCTCGGCGGAGGTGGACGGCGCGGCCAACCCGGACAGCTGGTTCACCGCCTGGCGCGGTGACCTGGTCGCGGCGGCCTACGTCGCGGGCGGCGGCCACGGCGCGGACGCCGCCGGCCCCCTGGTCGCCTCGGTCCTCTCCGCGGACTGATCCCGCTCGTCCGGCCGGCCCGGGCCTCAGGCCACCGTCCGCAGGGCGGCTATCAGGGCCTGGGCCCGGGGGTCGGCGGTCACCGAGCCGGCGTGGCTGTTGGTCACGTAGCCGAAGCCCAGACCCGCCTCCGGGTCGGCGAAGCCGAGGGAGCCGCCGCGGCCCGGGTGGCCGTACGAGGCCGGGGAGTACAGCGGCGAGGCCGGGCCGTGCAGCATGTACCCGGGGCCGAAGCGGGTGTTCACCACGAGCACCCGGTCCGGCCCAGCCGCCTCCTCGGTACGGGCCAGCGCCGTGGTCGCGGGGGCGAAGAGCCGGCCGGCGCCCTCGGTCTCCCCGATGGTGGCGGCGTAGAAGCGGGCCAGGCCCCGGGCGGTGGCGATGCCGTTGGAGGCCGGCAGCTCGGCGGCCCGGAAGCCGGGGTCGTTCTCGTCGGGCAGCGGGTCGATGGCCCCGAAGGCCCGCCGGGTCAGCGAGTCCGGGTCCGCGTAGGCGGCGGTCACCGTGCGCCGGGGGCGCAGCTTGAGGGCGCCGGCGGCGGGCGGCGGGGGCGTGACGGCGGCGACCCGGCCGACCCGGTGGGTCAGCTCCGGGGGCAGCCCGATCCACAGGTCCAGGCCGAGCGGGCCGGCGACCTCCTCGGCGAACCAGCGGCCGAGGGTGCGGCCGGTGACCCGCCGGACCAGCTCGCCGAGCAGCCAGCTGAAGGTCTGCGCGTGGTAGCCGTGGTCGGTGCCCGGTTCCCACCGGGCGCTCTGCTCCGCGACCGCCCGGGGCCCGGAGTGCCCGTCCTCGGCCTGTGCCGGGGTCAGGGGGGTGTCCAGGGCCGGCACGCCCGCCTGGTGCGAGAGCAGGTGGCGGACCAGCGCCCGCTCCTTGCCGCCCGCCTTGAACTCCGGCCAGTACGTGCCCACCGGCGCGTCCAGGTCGAGCAGGCCGCGCTGGTGCAGCAGCAGCGGGACGGCCGCGGCCGCGCCCTTGGTGCCCGAGCGGAGGACCTGTGCGGTGTCCTCCTCCCAGGGTGCCGAGCCGGGGCCGCCGTCGGCGTCCCGGAGGCCGCCCCACAGGTCGACGACCTTGCGGCCGTCGCGGTAGACCGCCACCGCCGCGCCGCGGTCGCCCCGCTCGGTGAAGTTGCGTACGAAGGCGTCCCTGACGGGCTCGTATCCCGCCGCCACGCCGCCCTGGACGTCCACGTCCGGCTCCCTGCTGTCCGTGCCCGGCACCCCGGTGGTGCCGTACACAACATGGTGCAACGTGAAACGATCCGGCTCGCTTCCGGGTCGGCCCCTACTGGGGTCGCCAGGACTAGCTCGGGACGGCCACGCTGCGCGGGTCGAAGCCGAAGGGCAGCTCGAGGCGGTGCGCCCGCATGGTCTCCTCGTCGCAGAGCAGGTCCCGGGTGGGGCCGTCGGCGGTGATGACGCCCTCGCTGAGCACCACCGAGCGGGGGCAGAGCTCCAGGGCGTACGGCAGGTCGTGGGTGACCATCAGCACGGTGACGTCCAGCGAGCGCAGGATGTCGGCGAGCTCGCGCCGGGAGGCCGGGTCCAGGTTGGAGGAGGGCTCGTCCAGCACCAGGATCTCGGGCTCCATGACGAGCACGGTGGCCACGGCCACCCGGCGGCGCTGCCCGAAGGAGAGGTGGTGCGGCGGCCGGTCGGCGAACTCCGCCATGCCGACCTGCTCCAGCGCCCGGTGCACCCGGGCGTCCAGCTCCGCGCCGCGCAGCCCGGCCGCGGCCGGGCCGAAGGCCACGTCCTCGCGGACGGTGGGCATGAAGAGCTGGTCGTCGGGGTCCTGGAAGACGATCCCGACCCGGCGGCGGATCTCGGCGAGGTGCCGCTTGGCGACCGGCAGCCCGGCGACGGTGACGGTGCCCACGCCGCCGCCGAGGATGCCGTTGAGGTGCAGGACGAGGGTGGTCTTCCCGGCGCCGTTGGGGCCGAGCAGCGCGACCCGCTCGCCCCGGTGGACGGTCAGGTCCACGCCGAAGAGGGCCTGGTGGCCGTCGGGGTAGGCGAAGGCGAGCCCGGCGACCTCGAGGGAGGGGGCTTCCGTGGCGGCGGTCCGGTCGGTCACAGGGTCATCCATCCGGTCAGGCAGACGGCGAGGGCCGCCGCCGGCAGTGCGGCCGCGTACGCCCACTGGGTGCGCGAGGCGGCGAGGTCGTCGATCACCGGCATGGTCCCGGTGTAGCCCCGGCTGACCATGGCCAGGTGCACCCGCTCGCCCCGCTCGTAGGAGCGGATGAAGAGGGCGCCCGCGGTCTTGGCCAGCACGCCCCAGTGCCGTACGCCGCTGGCCTCGAAGCCGCGGGAGCGGCGGGCCACGGACATCCGGCGCAGCTCGTCGCTGATGACGTCGCCGTACCGGATCATGAAGCTCGCGATCTGGACCAGCAGCGGTGGCAGCTTGAGCCGCTGGAGGCCCAGGAGCAGTTCGCGCAGTTCGGTGGTGGCGGCCAGCAGGACCGAGGCGGCGACCCCGAGGGTGCCCTTGGCCAGGACGTTCCAGGCGCCCCAGAGGCCGGAGATGCTCAGCGAGGTGCCCAGCACCTCGACCCGCTCGCCCTGGGCGACGAAGGGCATCAGGACGGCGAAGAGGACGAACGGCACCTCGATCAGCATCCGGCGGCCGATGAAGCCGGCCGGGACGCGGGCCGTCGCGGCCACCCCCGCGAGCAGCAGGGCGTACAGGGCGAAGGCCCAGACGGCCTCGCGGGGGGTGGCGACGACCACCACGACGAAGCAGAAGACCGCGGCCAGCTTGCAGTGCGGCGGCAGGTGGTGGACCGGTGAGTGGCCGTGCCGGAAGAGCTTGTGGGCGTGGCCCGCGCCCACGGTCAGGCCGCCGTCGGGGCGTCGGCCGTCCGGGGGGTGCCGGCGTCCTCGGGACGGCGGCGGCGCAGCGCCCAGAAGACGCCGCTGCCGACGGTGACGGTGGCGCCGACGCCGATCACACCGGCCAGGCCGCCGGAGAGGCGGGCATCGGCGATGTCCTTGACGCCGTAGTCGGCGAGCGGGGAGTCCTTGGCGGCGTGCGGCTCGACGTGCCGGTCAATTCCCTTGTCGGCGGCGACCTTCTCCAGGCCGTCCGGGCTCGAGGAGGCGTAGTACGAGACGAAGCCGGCCAGGGCCAGGGCGGTGACCAGGCCGGTGGCCCACACCCTGCGGGTGGAGCGGGCGGCGGCGGGCACCGCGGCCGGCGCGGCGGCGGGCGCGTCGACCAGCGCGCCGCCGACCCGGAGCTTGAGCGGCACGGACAGGCCCCGGGCGCCGTAGACCAGGTCGGGCCGGACGGCGAGGACGGCGCCCACGGTCAGGGAGGTGATGAAGGCCTCGCCGATGCCGATCAGGACGTGCACGCCGACCATGGCGGTGAGCACCTTGCCCACCGGGACGTCGGTGGTCCCGCCGATGGCGTAGAGCAGGGTGAAGAATCCGGCGGCGGCCGGCACCGAGACCAGCGCGCCGGTGAAGGCGGCGACGGTGACCGAGCGGCGGCTGCGCGGCAGCACCTTCACCAGGCCCCGGAAGATCGCGTAGGAGACCAGGACGGTCACCACGCCCATGGTGGAGATGTTGACGCCCAGAGCGGTCAGGCCGCCGTCGGCGAAGAGCACGCCCTGCATCAGCAGGACCACCGCGACGCACAGGATGCCGGTGCAGGGGCCGACGAGTATCGCGGCCAGGGCGCCGCCCAGCAGGTGTCCGCTGGTACCGGCGGCGACCGGGAAGTTGAGCATCTGCACCGCGAAGATGAAGGCGGCCACCAGGCCGGCCAGCGGTGCGGTGCGGCCGGCCGCGTCGGGCAGGCCGGTGCTGTCGGCCAGCTCCCGCCGGGCCCCGCGCAGGCTGACGGCCACGGCTCCGGCGGCCACCACTCCGGCGGCCACCGAGACGGGTGCGTTGATGAATCCGTCGGGGACGTGCATGGGTGCTCCGCTTCTTGCTGTGGCCTCGGCTCCGGCCGGCGTTCTCGGCCGGACTGGGCAAACGCTTGATGATAGGACCTACCTGCAAACAGGTGGCAAGAGCGTCCGCGGTTCAAGAAAGCGCCCGGAGGGGGCGCACTTCGCACCCCGCACCTTTACATCGGACATATGCGACATTTGAAGAAGGTGTCCGCCTGTCGCGTCGTGAGGAGCCGGGACTGTGAGTTCGCCGATCGAAGAGCGTGTCCGCGGCCGGGTCGTCACCGACGACCCCCTCTACCGCGCGATCCCGGTCGCGCTGCGGTTCGCCCCCGCCGAACCGCTGGCCGTACGGATCGTCTTCCCGGCCGGCGTCTCGCCGGAGGGTACCGAGAACGAGTGGGTGCTCTCCCGGACCACCCTGGAGACCGGCATCCAGTCCCCCACCGGCACCGGCGACGTCCGGGTCTGGCCGTGCGGGCGGGTGCAGACGGTGGTCGAGTTCCACTCCCCCGACGGGGTCGCCGTGGTGCAGTTCGACACCTCGGCGCTGCGCCGCTTCCTGCGCCGGGCGCACGCCGCCTCGCCCGCCACGGCCGGCACCTCGCCCCGCCCCGCGTATGCGCGAACGGCCCGGCCGCACCTCGATGGTGCGACCGGGCCGTCCGTTGCGCGGTGACCGGCTGATCAGACGCGGACCAGCTCCCGCTCCTGGTCCGGGTCGGCCTCGCCGGCGTCGCCGAGGTGCTTGCGCAGCCCCTCGCCCTCGACGTCGACGTTGGGCAGCAGCTTGTCCAGCCACGCCGGCAGCCACCAGGCGCGGTGGCCGAGCAGCGCGAGCACGGCCGGGACGATCGCCATGCGGACCACGAAGGCGTCGAAGAGCACCGCGATCGCCAGGCCGAAGCCGATCATCTTGACCATCTGCTCGCTGGAGCCGATGAAGCCGGAGAAGACCGCGATCATGATCACGGCGGCGGCCACGACCACCCGGGCGCCGTGCCGGAAGCCGGTGGTGATGGCCTGGCCCGGGCGCTCGCCGTGGACGTACGCCTCACGCATGCGGGTGACCAGGAAGACCTCGTAGTCCATCGCGAGGCCGAAGACCACGCCCACCATGAAGATCGGCATCATGCTCATGATCGGGCCGGTCTGCTCGACCCCGAAGAGCGAGGCCAGCCAGCCCCACTGGAAGACCGCGACCACCGCGCCGAGCGCCGCGACCACCGAGAGCAGGAAGCCGAGGGCGGCCTTGAGCGGCACCAGCACCGAGCGGAAGACGATCATCAGCAGCAGGAAGGCGAGGCCGACCACCAGCGCCAGGTAGGGCACCAGCGCGTCGTTCATCTTCTGCGAGAAGTCGATGTTCATCGCGGTCTGGCCGGTGACCAGGACGTCGTCGGAGCTCTTCGCGCGGATCTCGTGGACCAGGTTCTCGGTGGCCTCCGAGGAGGGCCGGTCCTTGGGGATCACGGTGATCATCGCGGTGTCGCCGGCCTTGTTGAGGGTCGGCGGGGTGACCGCGACGACCCCCTTCATGCCCTTGATCTGGTCGACCGCGTGGTCCGCGGCGGCCTTGTCGCCGTCCACGACCACCAGCAGCGGGCCGTTGAAGCCCGGGCCGAAGCCGTCGGAGAGCATGTCGTAGGCCTGGCGCTGGGTGGTGCTGACCGGCTGGGCGCCGTCGTCCGGCAGGCCCATCTCCAGCTTGGCGGCCGGCAGCGCGATAGCGCCGAGGCCGAGGACGCCGACCAGCAGGACCATCACCGGGCGGCGCAGCACGAAGCTGGCCCAGCGGGTGCCCATGTTGGGCTTGTCGACCGCGTCGGAGGCCTTGGCCCGGCCGCCGCCGAAGAGCTTGCTCTTGGAGCCGATCGGCAGCACCCGGCGGCCGGCGAAGCCGAGCAGCGCGGGGATCAGGGTGAGCGCGACCAGGACCGCGATGACCACGGTGCCGGCGGCGGCGAAGCCCATCTTGCTGAGCATCGGGATGTTGACCACGGCCAGGCCCGCCAGGGCGATCACCACGGTCAGACCGGCGAAGACCACCGCGGAGCCCGCGGTGCCGACGGCCCGGCCGGCGGCCTCCTCGCGCTCCCGGCCCTCCGCCAGCTCCGCGCGGTAGCGGGAGACGATGAAGAGCGCGTAGTCGATGCCGACCGCGAGGCCGATCATCATCGCGAGCGTGGAGGTGGTGGAGCCCAGGTCCAGGACGTTGGCCAGGGCCGTGATGGTCGAGACGCCGATGCCGACGCCGAGCAGCGCGGTCAGCAGCGGCAGACCGGCCGCGATCAGCGAGCCGAAGGTGATGACCAGCACGATGCCGGCGATCAGCACGCCGATGGCCTCGCCCGCGCCGTTCTCCGGCACGGCCATGAGCGCGTCGCCGCCGATCTCGACCTTCAGGCCGGCGGCCTGGGCGTCCTTCGGCGACTCCTTGAGCGCGTCACGGGTCTCGTCGGTCAGCTCCATCCCGCTGACCTTGTAGGTGACCTGCGCGTAGGCGGTCTTGCCGTCGTGGCTGACGGCGTCGCCCTCGTAGGGGTCCACCACGCGCTCGACCTGGCCCGAGCCGGACTTCAGGTCGGCGACCACCTTCTCGACCGCGGCCTTCTCGGCCGGGTCGGTGATCTTCTTGCCCGCGGGGGCCTTGAAGACGACGCGCGCGGTGGCGCCGTCCGCCCGGGAGCCCGGGAAGCGCTGTTCCAGCAGGTCGAAGGCCTTCTGGGCCTCCGTGCCGGGTATGGAGAAGGAGCCGGAGGTGGGGGCCGCGGCCGAGGACGCGCCGAAACCGGCGAGCACCAGCAGCGCCACCCAGACGAGGGCGACGAGGCGTCGGCGCTTGAAGGCGCCCCTGCCGAGTCGGTAGAGGAAGGTCGCCACGAGGTGGGTCTCCCGTTCAGGTCGTGGTGTGGATCAGGGCATGCGGAAGCCGGCCCGACGACGAGAGCGGCGTGTCAGGTGGTCCTGTGGAGCGGTGCGGGCGCCGGGGGCGCCC
This sequence comes from Streptomyces sp. NPDC089919, assembly GCF_040684615.1. Taxonomy (NCBI): domain Bacteria; kingdom Bacillati; phylum Actinomycetota; class Actinomycetes; order Kitasatosporales; family Streptomycetaceae; genus Streptomyces; species Streptomyces sp. NPDC089919. The sequence continues at coordinate 4,243 of NZ_JBFBGK010000059.1, read as the reverse complement.
GCGGGTTCAGACGCCGAGGGCGGGGAAGACCACGGAGTCGATGAAGTCCGAGAGGAAGGCCTGGTCCGGAGTGCGGTCCTCCATCAGCGGCAGGGCGATGAAGGCCCCGATGAGCATGTGCGGCACGAACTTCAGCGCGGGACAGCCGGCGCTCACCTCGCCCCGGTCCACGGCCCGCCCGAGCATGGCGTTCAGGCCGGTGATCTCGGGCTCCATGAGCAGTTCCCGGAGCGCCCTGTGGAGCTCGGGGCTGGTGTGCACCGCATGGGCCAGGCCCCGCATCAGCGCGGTGTCCTTCGCCATCTGCGCGTCGTCGGAGTTCGCGACCATCACCGCGAAGTCCCCGCGCAGCGTGCCCGTGTCGATCTCCCGCAGGGAGACGGGCTGGGTGCAGCGCAGCGCCTTCGCGACCAGTTCGGGCTTGCTCCCCCACTGGCGGTAGAGGGTGGCCTTGCTGGATTTCGTCCGGCTGGCGACGGCGTCCATGGTCAGCGCCTCGTAACCGACCTCGCGCAGGAGTTCGAGTACGGCCTCGTGCAGCTCGGCCTCCCGCTCCGGGGTGATCCGGCTGCGCCGTGCGGCGCCCGTGTCGGCCATCTTCCCGACTCCATCCGAACGAAACTGTTTCGTACCGCTAAGACGATACCCCGGCCCCTCCAGAGAACGAAACCGTTCCGTTTCGTTTGCGAGGTGGCCTCGGTCACGCCCCGACCGCCGCTGCCGTGCGCCTCCAGTGCGCCGGCCCGCGCGCTCATGCGTTCATCCGTACGAGTTGCCGGGCCCCTCCCGCGCGGAAAGCATTGGGGGGTGAGCCACGACCTCGCGTACCTCCGGTTCCCGCACCTGCACGACGACCTGCTGTGCTTCGCAGCCGAGGACGATCTCTGGATCGCCCCGCTGGTCCCCGAGGGGGAGAGCCCGGGCCGCGCCTGGCGGCTCACGGTCGACCGCACCCGGGTCGGCCACCCGCGGTTCTCCCCGGACGGCCGCCAGATCGCCTTCACCACCTGGCGCAGCCTCGACCCCGAGATCCACCTCGCACCGGTGGACGGCGGCCCGGCCCGCCGGCTGAGCTACTGGGGCTCCACCGACACCCGCGTCTGCGGCTGGACCCCGCCGGACCAGGACGGCCGCAGCGACATCCTGGCGGTCTCCTCGCACGGCCAGCCCTTCTCGTACTACTCCTGGGCCTACACCCAGTCCACCGACGGCACCCCCGGGAAGCGGCTGCCCTGGGGGCCGGTCTCCGACCTGGCCACCGCCGAGCTCGACGGCGAGCGGCGCACCCTCCTCCTCACCGGCAAGCCGCCGCACGAACCGGCCGCCTGGAAGCGCTACCGCGGCGGCGCGACCGGCCGGCTGTGGCTGCACGGACAGCGGCTGCTGCCGGACATCGGCGGGCACCTGGAGAGCCCGATGGTGGTCGCCGGCCGGATCGCCTTCCTCTCCGACCACGAGGGCATCGGGAACCTCTACTCCTGCCGGCCCGACGGCACCGACCTGCGCCGGCACACCGACCACGACGAGTTCTACGCCCGGCACGCCGCCAGCGACGGGCGGCGGGTGGTCTACCAGTGCGCGGGCGAGCTGTGGCTGGTGGACTCCCTGGGGCCGGACGCCGAGCCCCGGAAGCTGGCCGTCCGGCTGGGCGGCTCGCGCACCGGCCGGCGGACGTACTCGGTCTCCGCCGCCGCCCACGTCGACTCCCTCTCGGTGGACGCCACCGGCCGGGCCAGCGCCGTGGTGGTGCGCGGCTCGCTCTACTGGCTCACCCACCGCGACGGGCCGGCCCGCACCATCGCCGACACCCCCGGCGTGCGGGTGCGGCTGCCCGAGATGCTGGGCTCGGGCGGGCAGGTCGCGTACGTGACCGACGCCGAGGGCGAGGACGCGATCGAGATCGCCTACCTGCCCCGGGCCAGCGGCGACCGGGAGCCGCGCCGGCTGGCCTCCGGCGAGCTCGGCCGGGTCCAGGAACTGCTCTCCGACCCCGACGGCGAGCGGCTGGCCGTCGCCTCCGACGACGGCCGGCTGCTGCTGATCGACGCCACCGAGGACTCGACCGGCGGGGTCAGCGAGCTGATCCGGTCCACCAACGGCCCGGTGCGCGACCTCGCCTTCTCCCCCGACGGGACCTGGCTGACCTGGTCGCACCCGGGCATCGGGCGCTCGCTGCGGCAGATCAAGATGGCGCGGATCGCGGGCCCCGGCGCCCGGGTGATCGTGGACGTCACCAACGGCCGCTTCGAGGACGAGAACCCGGTCTTCACCCGGGACGGCCGCTACCTGGCCTTCCTCTCCTGGCGCGGCTTCGACCCGGTGTACGACGTGCACACCGGCGACCTGTCCTTCCCGCTCGGCTGCCGCCCGTACCTGGTGCCGCTCTCCTCGGCCACCCCCTCGCCCTTCGCGCTGCTGCCCGACGGCCGGCCGGCGGCGGGCGGGCTGGACCCGGCGGACACCGAGGGCGCCGCCGAGGGCGCGGTGACCGTGGAGGTCGAGGGGCTGGAGAACCGCGTCACCCCCTTCCCGGTGGCCGCCTCCAAGTACTCGGCCCTGTACCCGGTCAGCGGCGGCGGGCTGGTCTGGCTGCGCTGGCCCATCTCGGGCGCCCTGGGCGAGACCTTCGCCAACCCGGCGGACACCTCCGGCAAGCCCAGCCTGGAGCACTTCGACATCACCAAGGCCCGCAAGGCCGAACTGGTCGGGGACCTCGACTGGTTCGCGGTCAGCGGGGACGGCAGCCGGCTGGTGGTGGTCGACGACGCCGAGCTGCGGGCGGTGCCCGCCACCGAGTCGGGCGACGGGGACTCCACGGTCTACCTGGACCTGCGGCGCATCCTGCACGAGGTCGACCCGGCGGCCGAGTGGCGGCAGGCGTACGAGGAGGCCGGGCGGATCATCCGGGCGTACTTCTGGGACCCGAAGATGTGCGGCATCGACTGGGACGCGGTGCTGACCCAGTACCGGCCGCTGGTGGAACGCGTCGCCTCCCCGGACGAGTTCGCCGACCTGCTGCGCGAACTCCTGGGCGAGCTCGGCACCTCGCACGCCTACGTCTCCCCCGCCCGGCGCAACGAAGGCCCCCCGCACTACCAGCGGGCCATGGGGCTGCTGGGCGCCAACCTGGTCTGCCGGGACGGCGCGTGGACGGTCCGGCGGATCCTGCCGGGCGAGTCCTCCGACTCCAAGGCCCGCTCCCCGCTGGCCGGCACCGGCATCCGGGACGGCGCGGTGCTCACCCACGTCGACGGGCGGGCGGTGGACCCGGTCGCCGGCCCCTACCCGCTGCTGGCGGCGGCCGGCGGCACCACCGTGGAGCTCACCTTCGAGCCCGCCCAGGGCGAGGGCCGCTCCCGCCGGGTGGCGATCGTGCCGCTGATCGACGAACGGCCGCTGCGCTACCAGGACTGGGTGGCCAAGCGCCGCGCGGTGGTCCGCGAGGTCAGCGGCGGCAAGTGCGGCTACCTGCACATCCCCGACATGGGCGGCTCGGGCTGGGCGCAGTTCAACCGCGACCTGCGGCTGGAGGTCTCCCGGCCGGCGCTGATCGTGGACGTCCGGGGCAACGCCGGCGGGCACATCAGCGAGCTGGTGGTCGAGAAGCTGACCCGGCGGATCCTGGGCTGGGACCTGACCCGCAACGCCCAGGCCGTCTCCTACGCCTCCAACTCGCCGCGCGGACCGGTGGTGGCGCTGGCCGACGAGGCGACCTCCTCGGACGGCGACATGATCACCGCGGCCTTCCGGCTGCTGGGGCTGGGCCCGGTGGTCGGCCAGCGGACCTGGGGCGGGGTGGTCGGCATGACCGGCCGGCACACCCTCGGCGACGGCACGGTGATCACCGTGCCGATGAACGCCGCCTGGTTCGACGAGTACGGCTGGTCCGTGGAGAACCACGGCGTGGAGCCGGACCTGGAGATAGAGCGCACCCCGCTGGACTGGGCCGAGGGCCGGCACGCCCAGCTCGACGACGCGGTGCACCTGGCGCTGGAACTGCTGGAGCGGCGGCCGGCCTCGGCGCCCCCCGGCTACAGCGACGTACCCGACCGGCGGCGGCCGAAGCTGCCGCCGCGCCAGTGAGGACGGGCCCCCGGGGCCCCCGCGAACGGCTCTCCCGAGCCGGGCCTGACTGCTACCAGGCCGATGCCAGGATCAGGTGGTTGTCGGTACCGCCGGAGACCAGGTCGAAGCCCCGCTCCAGCAGCGCCGCCGCCAGCGCCTTCGCGTTGGCCACCACCTG